>CAJUGZ010000058.1 GCA_910585855.1 uncultured Lachnospiraceae bacterium
TAGATTTTCGAGCAGAAGTCCAAGAACTTCTAACTTTTTTCCAAAGTCACTGCAGGCTGCCCATTGTTTTCGAATCTGGCTGTTTCTTGACTTCGGAACAAAAAAATCATATCTAAATTTTGTTGAAGACTTATTCTGTTTTTTACTGCTATTCAGCCAATAGCAAACCGCCTCTGGTGTCCGGTGAAAGCCAACCGTTTCCAACAGCATCCTGTATCCAAAAGCCTTAATTAAAGGAATAGAAAAAAGTGCTTTCTATTTTTATAAATTTGGTGTATAATAATTTTTATTAGCAGAGCCAAATATTGACAATGATGATTCTAAATATATCTATCAATATAAATTATGAAGTCAAAACAATCCCGTTGTACAATTTTATAATAATACATGGCATAGAAAGGTGAGATTATGAATTACGAAGAAATGTCTTTAGTTGAATTGAAAGCAGCAGCCAAAGAAATGGGGCTGAAAAAGACGGCTGCGATGAGAAAGTCTGATCTGCTTACGTTATTGATTCTGGAAGAGGAAAAAAAACAAAAGCGGAAAGAGAAATTTGTGCCAGAGGAAAAAGCTGTATCAAAACCTGATATTATATTAGAGCAAAAAGCGGCAGGACAGACTGGTGTTTCTGTTCAGGAGAAGAAAATAGCCGGGATATCGGATCAGGAGCAAAAATTGGGACAGGAATTATCGGATCAAAAAAAGGTAAGCGGAAATGGGCAGACTGCAGTAGAATCGAAAGCAGAACCAGTATCGGCTTCTATATCAGAGCAAAAAGGATTATCTGAAAAAGTTGTAGTAAGAAGGACGACAGAAGGACGGACTTATTATAATAATAAAGAGAATAATTTTAGAACGAATACAAATAGGGAAAATAATAGTAATTATAATAATGGCGGAAGAGAAAATAGTAACAGTTATAATAAGGATGGTGGGAGGGAGAACAATAACGGTTATAATGCCAGAGAAAATAGTAATGGTTATAATAATCGGGAAAATGGTGGAAATCGGGAGGGTGGAGATAGACAGCCTAGGCAGTTTCAAAATGGGAACACACAGCGGCGTATGCAGGATACCGGGAAGAAACCAGCTTTTTCTGTAGAAAATCGGGAAGGGTTAGTAAATGCTGGCAGAATGGAGGATGGAACGTTAATTCAGGTAAAATCGCAGGAAGAATTGGCTCAGCTTGACAGCGGGATTGTAGCAAGCGGCGTATTGGAAGTGATGACGGATGGATTTGGGTTTATTCGAAGTAATAATTATATGCCGGGAGATAATGATGTGTATGTATCTCCGGCGCAGATTCGTAAATTAAATTTAAAGACGGGAGATATTGTAGTAGGAAATCTGCGTGTCAGAAATCAAAACGAAAAGTTTGCGGCATTGCTCTATGTAAAAAGTATTAATGGGATGAATCCAGAAGACGCTACCAGACGACCGAATTTTGAAGAATTGACGCCGATTTTTCCAAATGAAAGACTGCATATGGCAACAGATACAAAAAATGTGTCAATGCGTATTGTGGATATGATGTCCCCGGTTGGAAAGGGACAGCGTGGAATGATTGTTGCTCCTCCAAAAGCAGGAAAAACGACTTTATTAAAAGAGATTGCAAAATCAATTACAAAAAATCATCGGGATGTTTATTTGATTATTCTTTTGATTGATGAGCGACCGGAGGAAGTGACGGATATTAAGGAGTCGATTGAAGGTCCAAATGTGGAGGTAGTATATTCAACATTTGATGAGTTGCCGGAACATCATAAACGGGTTTCGGAGATGGTTTTAGAACGAGCAAAGCGTTTGGTGGAATATAAACAGGATGTAGTAATTTTGCTTGACAGTATTACTCGTTTGGCAAGAGCTTATAATTTGGTTGTTCCGCCAAGCGGACGAACACTTTCCGGCGGTTTAGATCCGGCAGCACTTCATATGCCGAAGAGATTTTTTGGTGCAGCACGAAATATGCGGGAGGGCGGCAGTCTTACTGTGCTGGCAACAGCTTTGATTGAAACGGGAAGTAAGATGGATGATGTCATCTATGAGGAATTTAAAGGGACTGGAAATATGGAATTGACACTGAATCGAAAGCTGCAGGAAAAGAGAATCTTTCCGGCTATTGATATTTTGAAGTCCAGTACCAGAAGGGATGATTTGCTTTTGACGGCACAAGAGCAGGAGGCAATGGAAGTGATTCGCAAGGCAACCAGTGGGATGCGTGCGGAGGAAGCCGTAGAACAGATTATTGATATGTTTGCCAGAACCAGAGATAATATTGAATTTGTGCAGCAGGTAAAACGGATGCGTTTGTAGGAGGGTGTAAGAAAACGAACTTTAGATTCTTTTCTTTTACCGGACGCCAGAGGCGGGTTGCTCCTTTCCTTTGTTCGCTCCGCTCTCCGAATGGTAAGAAAGTCTATGGCTTCTGTATCCAGACATATCCAACCGGACGAACCGGGGCGCAATTCGCCCTCATCACAGCCGAAATACAACGAGTGTAAGGAAAGATTTTATCAGCTATAAAACATCCTCTTCTCTGTCATTCGGGCTAAACACGCCCCTTTTTTTGCATACCCTGCATGGAAGCAGGATATGCAAAAAATTCTAGGTGTTTCCACAGAAGCCAGACTTTCTAACCATTCTCCGAAGTCGCAGACAAAGGAAAGGAGCAACCCGCCTCTCGCTGTTGGCTGAATCACGGCAGAAAAGATGAAATTCTTTTTTTGTTCCGGGGTCAAGAAACAGCCAGATTCGAAAATGGGGGGATACCTGCAGTGACTTTGGAGAAAAGTTAGAAGTTCTGACTTCTGCTCGAAAACCTAAGATTTTTTTCACATACTGCTTCCATGCAGGGTGTGAAAAAAAAGGAGCGTGTTTAGCCTGCACTTGTATCGGAACGTGATTGTTTTGTGGTAGGTAGAATCGTTTGGGATGTCCGTTTTGTTTTGGCTGTTATGCAGGCGAATTGCGCTCCGGTCTGTCCGGTTGGATATATGAAACTGCAGAAGTCTTAGAACTTCTTACTTTTTGGAAACGTGGAACAGCAGGTGTCCCCCCATTTTCGAATCTGGCGTCCCCTCTCCAAAAGACTTATTAGAAAACGAAATTCCTACTTGCATTTTGGATGTATTTATGGTATAGTAAAAAAGCTGTTTATGAAAAAATAATTGGGAGACCAATTTAAGATGCAGGCTAAAACTGCAAAATATTTTTGTGAGGTGAAGAAACATGAGAGAAGGAATCCATCCAGCATATTATCAGGCAAAAGTTGTTTGCAACTGTGGTAATGAATTTGTAACAGGTTCTACAAAAAAGGATATTCACGTAGAAATCTGCTCAAAGTGTCATTCTTTCTATACAGGTCAGCAAAAAGCAAGTGTTGCTCGTGGACGTGTGGATAAGTTCAACAGAAAGTATGGCTTTTCAAGCAATAACTAAGAAGGAATGGGGACATGGGTTGAGGTTTTCGAATCTCAACCTAATTTTTTATGCACACGTTGATGCAAAGGAAATATGCTATCAGAGTGGCGATGCGATGAGTAGGGAAAGTAATCTTTATTTGATTGCATACAGGCACTTATAGGAAGATTTTATGAATTTTATTAGATGGCGGGGATAGAGGATTTTTGAATTTATGGAGATTAGAGAAAGGAAAGAGTGGGATGAAGTCATCAGGAATTGGCGGTCAGGCTGTGATGGAAGGGATTATGATGAAGAATAAAGATCATTATGCTGTAGCAGTTCGCAAGCCGGATCAGGAAATTGTTGTAGAGGTACAGGAGTATCAGGGATTGATAAAGAATAAAACAGTGAAAAGCTTTCCTATTGTAAGAGGGGTATTGAGTTTTATTGATTCTTTGGTGTTGGGGATGAAGACGTTGACGTTTTCTGCTTCTTTTTATGAGGAAGACGAAAATAGCAAACCTTCTAAAGCAGATAAGGCTTTGGATCGGCTGTTTCGGGATAAAGCTGAAGATGTGGTGATGGGAGCAACGATTTGCTTTTCTGTAGTGGCAGCAGTAGTGTTGTTTATGATATTGCCTTATATAATTTCGGATTGGCTGACCCCTTATGTGATTTCTACAAAATTAATGGCTGTTATAGAAGGTATGATTCGAATTGGAATATTTATTGGATATATTTTGCTGATTTCTTGTATGAAAGATATTCGAAGAACTTTTATGTATCATGGTGCGGAGCATAAATGTATTAATTGTATTGAATCGGGGCTTTCCCTTACTGTGGAGAATGTTCGGATTAGTTCTAAGCAGCATAAACGGTGCGGAACTAGTTTTTTGCTGATTGTTATGGTAATTAGTATGGTGTTTTTTTTCTTTATTCATACCAGTAATCCAGTGATGCGTGTGGTGGTTCGTCTGCTTTTGATACCTGTAATTGCTGGAGTGTCTTATGAGTTTATTCGATTGGCAGGAAACAGTGAATCTCCTTTGATAGAGTGGTTAAGTAAGCCGGGGCTTTGGATGCAGAAGCTGACAACAAAAGAACCAGATGATTCGATGATTGAAGTAGCAATTCAAGCGGTAGAAGCAGTATTTGACTGGAAAACTTGGCAGGTGGAGCAGGGGTATCTTTCAAAGGAAGAAGCGGAACAGATGCGTGCAGAGGAAGGGTTTGAGTTTTATGAAGATGACAATCAGTCATTTGTTGCAGCAGGGGAAAGAAAGGCTGGCTGCAGCAGGAATTGAAAATGCAGACGGAGATGCATGGTGTTTGCTTGAATTTGTAACCGGGATCAGTAAGACATGGTATTTGTGCAATAGGGAACAAATTTGCAGTGAAGAGCAAAAAAAGCAGTATAAAGAGTTGATTGAAAAGAGAGCGTCTTGTATTCCGCTGCAGTATTTGACCGGAGAACAGGTTTTTATGGGGCTTTCTTTTATGGTTAATTCAGATGTGCTGATTCCTAGACAGGATACCGAGGTTTTGGTAGAGGAAGTGTTGAAAAAAGCAGAAGATGGCTGGAAAGTATTGGATATGTGTACTGGTTCTGGATGTATTCTTCTTAGTTTGGCACATTTTTGCCGGTTGAAAAGGGCAGTGGGGGCTGATTTGCAGAAAGAAGCGTTAGAAGTGGCAAAACAGAATGAAAAAAGGCTGAAGGATAAGCTGCGTTTGGAAGAATATTCAGCAGAATGGATCTGCAGCGATTTGTTTGCACAGATAAAAGGAAAGTTTGACTGTATTGTGTCGAATCCTCCTTATATTCCAACTGCAGTAATTGCAGAATTGGCAGAGGAAGTGAAGGGGCATGAACCCTATTTGGCATTGGATGGAGGAGAGGATGGACTTTCTTTTTATCGGAGGTTAATAAAAGAAGCAGGGAATTATTTTTATCCGGGCGGTTTCTTATGTTTGGAGATTGGATTCGATCAGGGAGAGATGGTAGAAGTGCTTTTAAGAGAAAATGGATTTTCTGAAATAGAGAGAAAGAAGGATTTAGCGGGCTTGGATCGGGTTTGTATGGGGCGATGGAATCCTATTTAAAATTTATTTAGAAATTTAGAATAGGTTGGAAAGGAATAAAGAAGAAAGGGAGTGTGGGCATGTTTGATAAATTAGAAATGCTGGTTTTACGCTATCATGAGATTATGGAGGAGTTGAATTGCCCGGATGTGGCAAATGATCAGAATCGTTTTCGAAAGTTAATGAAAGAACAAAGTGATTTGACTCCGTTGGTGGAAACTTATACAGAATATAAAAAGGCACAGCAGACAGTGGAAGAGAGTGTGGCAATGTTAGAAGAGGAAAAGGATGAAGAAATGCGTGCATTGCTGAAAGACGAATTTTCCGAAGCGAAGGCTGCGATTGAGAAGTTAGAGCAGAAGTTAAAGGTACTTCTGCTTCCAAAAGATCCAAATGATGAGAAAAATGTAGTGGTAGAAATTCGTGCAGGTGCGGGCGGAGAGGAAGCGGCATTGTTTGCAGCAGAAATTTATCGGATGTATGTGCATTATGCAGAGAGCCACCGCTGGAAAGTGGAATTGGTTGGAGTGGATGAAACGGGAATCGGCGGTATGAAAGAAGTAAACTTTATGATTAGCGGGCAGGGGGCATATTCAAAGTTGAAGTATGAAAGCGGTGTTCATCGGGTGCAGCGAGTACCGGAAACGGAGTCTGGGGGACGAATTCATACATCTACTGTTACCGTTGCAGTAATGCCGGAGGTAGAGGATGTGGATATTGTGATTGATGAAAAAGACATTCGAATTGATGTAATGAGAGCTTCTGGAAACGGTGGACAGTGTGTTAATACAACGGATTCCGCTGTGCGTTTAACACATTATCCTACCGGAATTGTCGTATATAGTCAGACTGAGAAATCGCAGCTTCAGAATAAAGCAAAGGCCTTTGCATTGCTGCGGGCAAAGTTGTATGATATAGAACAGCAAAAAGCACATGATGCAGAAGCAGAATTGCGCAGAAGCCAGATTGGAACAGGGGATCGTTCGGAAAAGATTCGTACTTATAATTTTCCGCAGGGACGTGTAACAGATCATCGAATTAATTTAACACTTTATAAGTTAGATAAGATTTTAGACGGGGAAATTCAGGAGATTATAGATGCTTGTATTGCGGCGGATCAGGCAATCCGCTTAAGCAAGTTAAATGAAGAGGCTTAAAAGGCGGATTGTTGCTGAATTGTTGCTAGTTTGGCAAAAAGTATTGATGTATAAGTGTACAGGAAAAACGGCTTATTTTAATCGAAAATAAGTCGTTTTTTGCTTTTTTGGGGTTTATACTTAGTTTGATCGCCTTAAAATATGTCTATCGCTAGTTGTCGTGCCTGCCTTAAAATCTATTGCTAATTGTCGTGCCTTATTTTTTCAAATAGTAAAACAAAAGGTAACATACTACCAATCGGAAGGAAAAGAGGTAAGTTGAAATATCAGAAGATGATAAGAAAAGTAGTAGAAAAATATCGTAAATATTTTGAAAATTCTTATACAGATGTTGCATAGACAGAGAAAGCCAACAGATAAATCAGAGATTTGATATCGTTGTAACATGTTTATCAGGGGTATTCAGTGATAGATAGCAGAAATAAATTCCGTTTGGAAAAGTCTACTTAGAGATAGATTCTAAGTAGATTTTTTATAAAATAGGATAGATATTGTTTTGTATACATGATATGATAAAGTTATAAAATAAAGGAGATCCTATCATGAGTCAATCAAGATTTTGCTGTTTTCTGTTGTAGACGCTACGATTATAAAGATAGTAATGTGTATATAAATAAAATATGAAGACTTATGTTTCATTAGATAAATGGATATAGGAAAGTGAAACGTTACTTGCCTTATACTGGAAGATATTTATTATAATTTTGGTATATGGAAATACAGAGAAACATATTGCAAATATTTTAATCTAAAGAGAAATAAGTTTTGAGATGATAAATCTAAGAATCATTGAGAAAGAATTTGATAAGAAAGGGGATTTATATAATGGAAGAGAGATTGGATTGGAAAAAGATAGTAAAAAAGTACCCGAATCAGTGGGTTGGTTTAACAGAAGTTGAGTATGAAGAAGACAATGATGCAACAATTAAAACTGCTATTGTGAAATACACAAATAAATCGAAAGATGAATTAACTTGGATGCAGTTTGAAACTTCTGGTGCATTGATAGGCATTTATACTACACCTGATCATGTATTTTCATTAGGAATGATAGAGTTGCTATCATGAAACAGATAATATTAAATTATGAGTGCCACCATGTTTGATCATTTAATTTATGAAATGGTACAAACTTAATATAAAAATTCCAGATGATGAGAGTTTTGTTAGAGATTTAAGATTAGTAGATGAGGATGGGAAAATGTATATTTTATGTAATTCTAAAGATATGAACGAAACATTGATGAAAATAGATGTGTTATTATCCTATTTCAATTATTTATTGTGATTGTGGTAAATGGATAGAAAATCCATCTTCTCAAATAGTTGTTGATACAATCAATGAAATAACAAATATAAATAAGGGAACTTTAGAGCAGGAAATTACAAATGAAATCGTTAAATCAGAGGGATTGTTTTTACGAAAGACAGAATATTAAACGTAAAAGGTAAATTTGATAAGAAAGCAGATTTATATAATGGAAGAATTTCAATTAGGAATACTGGAGGTTTTACTGTAAAAGTTCTAATAGTATCTATAACAAAATAATAAAATTTCCAAATAAAATAGTATATATTACATAAGAAAGTCAATTTTTTTCTAATTCCAAATACCAAAATTTGATTCTTGATAAGCATTGAGGGTTATGTTACAATATGTTTAAAAATTCAAGGACAAATATATATGTATAATTAATATTGTTTTATAATATAAAATAAAAAAATATAATTATTATGTTATAAATGTAATACATAAAATGTATCATATGCCAGTTTATCGGGGAGATTGATGTTTTTTAAGAAATAGTTTTTAAATAGGATGTTAGTGTAGATATATATTTTGTTTTTGATTTTTTATTTTAGTGGTAAAATGATTTGCTATCAAGATGTAAAGTGAAAAGTGAAAATTTGTAAAAACAAAAACTGGGATATGATACACAGTATGGTAAATAGGCGGACAGATGAATTTGTAGAAAGGAAATCAGATGAGAAAATGTTTTAGAGTAGTAGCTGCTTTGGCAGCAGTAACAGTTATGACAATGACTTCTGTAATAACATCGGGTGCATCGGGTTGGAAACAGGATTCAAATGGCTGGTGGTTTGAAAATGCAGATGGAACTTATGTGTCAAATATGTGGAAGCAGATAGATGGCAAATGGTATACATTTGATAATCATGGATATATGAGAACAGGGTGGTTTCAAGAAAATCAAACTTGGTATTATTTGGATAATTCAGGAGAGATGCAGACAGGTTGGGTAAAAGAAAATGGCAAATGGTATTATCTAAACAACTCAGGAGCAATGCAGACAGGCTGGATAAAAGAAAGTGGCAAGTGGTATTATTTAAATAGTTCAGGGGTAATGCAAACAGGTTGGATAAAAGAAAATGCAAAATGGTATTATTTGGCTATAGATGGATCTTGTTATATTAATACAATAACACCAGACGGATACATAGTAAATGCAAATGGAGAGTGGATTGAGTTTGATTTTTTAGAAGATTATGATGTAGAAGAAAATTATGAAACAAAGAAAGAATCGACTAAGAAAGAGGAGTCAGTTACAAAGCCGGAAGAAACAACAACAGAAGAGGAAACGATTACAAAGCCAGAGGAAGAAACAACAGAAGAGGAAACGACTACAAAGCCAGAGGAAACAACGACAGAAGAGGAAACGACTACAAAACTGGAAGAAACAACAGAAGAGGAAACGACTACAAAGCCAGAAGAAACAACAACAGAGGAGGAAACGACTACAAAACCGGAAGAAACAACGACAGAAGAGGAAACGACTACAAAGCCAGAAGAAACAACAACAGAAACAGAACTTAGCGAATTAAAGGTATATAATGCTATTATAAGTAAGAAGTCAGAATATCCAGAAGGAAAGAAATGGACAAATGATAATTTTTATAAATGGAAAGGGGGTATTTATTCGGGAGGCTACGGATGTGTCGGTTTTGCCTTTTTGCTTAGTGATGCAGCCTTTGGAGATTTGCCGGCCAAAAAATATGAAAAGTATGATGCTTCTGCTATTAAAGTAGGTGATATTATTCGTATAAACAATGATACTCATTCTGTTATTGTACTTACAGTGGATGAAAATGGAGTGACTGTAGCAGAAGGAAACTATAATAGTTCAATTCATTGGGGAAGAAGTTTTACACATGAACAATTAAGCAATGCCACTTACATTTTGACAAGATATTAAATAATACAATGAAGCAGGGATAGTTTTATTTTTAAAGCTATCTCTTTTGTCTTTATGCATACGCTGATGCAAGAAAAATATGCCACCGAAGTGGCGCATCGTTTGTAATC
Organism: uncultured Lachnospiraceae bacterium; assembly: GCA_910585855.1. GTDB lineage: Bacteria > Bacillota > Clostridia > Lachnospirales > Lachnospiraceae > MGBC114844. The sequence goes on from CAJUGZ010000058.1 coordinate 9,964, forward strand.
ATATCATTTTGAGACTGACAGAACTAGCTGGAATGGGAAGAAAGATTTATGAAGGGTTATCATTTCCCGTCGGCACTTAGGCATGGTATTGTTGTGTTTTTGTGTCTTATGTGTCCGCTATGAAAATAAGAAATGCTAAGCGCAAGCGGACTCGGAATAGACTTTTCTTCCCATTTCAGCGTCCCCCTATAAAGAAATTAAATTTATGACTCAATTAAGGTACATAAGCAGGAGAAAAATTTCCTTCTGTTCGATTTAAAAATTTTAAATGTAAGGAAGAGGAATATTATAACTATTATAATTTATACTATAAGATATAGAAAGTATTTCAGAAAATAGCGAAAATAATAAAAGTACTGCGTAAATTGTTTTATTTTATGGACAGAGGTTAAAAAAATTGTTATAATAATACTGATTTTAAATAAAAATTTTAGGAATAAGCGAACAAAGAATAAAGAAACAAAAAAATAAATAATAAAAATGAAAAAGAAAGGAAGCAGTGAGGATGGAGAAACAAAAAATATTAGAAAAGGTGGATCATACTTTGCTTACACAGACAGCAACATGGAAGGAAATTCAGCAGATTTGCGAGGATGCTGTTGCCTATCAGACGGCTTCTGTCTGTATTCCTCCTTCCTATGTAAAGCAGGCAAAGGAATATCTTGGGGACAAAATGGCAGTATGTACAGTAATTGGTTTTCCAAATGGTTATCAAACGACGGCTGTAAAAGAATTTGAAACGAAAGATGCAATTCAAAACGGAGCAGATGAAGTGGATATGGTAATTAACCTTGGCTGGGTAAAGGATAGAAAGTATGACTGTATTAAAGAAGAAATCTGTGCTTTAAAGGCAGTATGTAAGGAAAAGATTTTAAAGGTCATTATTGAAACTTGTCTGCTGACAGAAGAAGAGAAAATAAAACTTTGTGAAATCGTGACAGAGGCAGGGGCAGATTTTATTAAAACTTCTACTGGATTTTCTAAGGGAGGGGCAACTTTTGAAGATATTGCATTATTTGCAGAACATATTGGGGCGGATGTAAAAATAAAAGCTGCAGGCGGAATTTCTTCTTTCGAGGATGCAGAAAAAATGATTGAATTAGGAGCTTCCCGCCTTGGGACAAGCCGAATGATAAAGCTGGCAAAAAATGAGGAAGCGAGCGGATATTGATAATAACGTGAACGGAGAACAGGAAAAAAGAAAGGAGTGAAATGAAAATGAAAAGAGAGGAACTGACAGAGGAAATCTGTAAAAATTTGATTCGTAAGGCAGAAGAAACCCTTCCCTATGCCTATACCCCGTATTCGCATTTTAAAGTAGCCGCAGCTTTATTGGCAAAAGATGGGAGAATCTATACAGGATGCAATATTGAAAATGCAGCCTATACTCCTACGAACTGTGCGGAGCGGACGGCATTTTTTAAAGCAGTCAGTGAAGGAAATTCCTGTTTTCAGGCGATTGCTATTGTAGGAGGGAGAGAAGGGAAGATCGAACGGTTTTGCTCGCCGTGTGGGGTATGCAGACAGGTAATGATGGAATTTTGCAGTCCAAAGGAATTTTTTGTTATTCTTGCTGTATCGCAGGAAAACTATCGGATTTATTCATTAGAAGAGATTCTTCCGCTGGGATTTTCTCCAAAAGATCTTTCGGATTAAAAAAGATAAAAAATAAGGTATTGAAACTTCTGTTAAAATATGTTATTCTGATTTCGATTAGAAATCAATTATTTCATACAATCTTAAGGAGGATTTATTATGAAAAAATTCGCAGCATTTGTTCTTTCTTTTGCTATGATTGCTTCTTTGGTATCTTGCGGCGGAAACAGCACAAAGGAAACGACAAACAGTACAACAGTAAATCAAACAACGGCAAATCAGTCTTCAACCGAAAATCAAACAACATCAGTTGCAAATCCATCCGATTCTGCAGGAGGATATGAACTGGCATTAGTAACGGACGTTGGAAATATTGATGACGGTTCTTTTAATCAGGGAACATGGGAAGGGTTAATTGAATTTGCAACTGCAAATAATAAGACTTACAGCTATTATCGCCCTTCGGAAGATTCAGATGAAGCTCGTATGGAAACGATGAAAACTGCTATTGAAAACGGTGCAAAAGTAATGGTGCTGCCGGGATATTTATTTGAAACAGCATTATATGAAATACAGGATCAGTTTCCAGAGGTTCAGTTTTTACTGATTGACGGAGAGCCACATTCTGCTGATTATTCCACTTATACTACGTCGAAAAATGTACGCTGTATCTTATATAAAGAGGAACAGGCAGGTTATATAGCAGGATATTCGATTGTAAAAGATGGTTATACACAGCTTGGCTTTTTAGGAGGGCAGGAGATTCCGGCAGTGCAGCGTTATGGTTATGGGTTCTTGCAGGGAGCAGATGCCGCTGCCAATGAAATGGGTGTGGATGTAAATGTAAAATACTGGTACAGCAATAGTTTTGTTGCAAATGATGAAATTATGACCAAAATGTCAAGCTGGTTTACTGAGGGTACAGAAGTGGTATTTGCCTGCGGAGGAAAGATTTGGCTTTCAGCAAATGCAGCAGCAGAAGCAAATAACGGAAAGTTAATTGGGGTAGATGTTGACCAAGCAAAAGATTCCGATTTGATTGTTACTTCTGCAATGAAGCATTTAGGACATTCGGTTGTAACAGCTTTAACAGATTTGTATGCGAATAATGGGGTATGGCCGGAGGATGTGGCAGGACAAACTTCGGTGTTTGGTGTAGCAGAAGATATGATCGGTCTGCCTACAGTAGATACTTCTTGGAGATTTCAGACCTTTACAGTGGACGAGTACCAGCAAGTAATGGCAGGAATAAAAGACGGTTCTATTGAAATTTCAAATGAAACCAGCGCAGTTCCGACAACCACAAAGATTACAACAGATTTTCAAAATTAAGAGAGGATAAATCACGGGAACGATTCCTGTGAAACAGAATAGGACGGTTCTTATGGTATGTTAGATGCGTATCACAAAAACCGTCTTTTCTATTATTTATCTTACCTTATAAAAAACAAAGAGAGGACAGAGGGCGAGCCTATGGGTGAATATGTAATTGAAATGCTGAATATTACAAAAGAATTTCCGGGCATTAAGGCAAATGATAATATTACGCTTCAGTTGAAAAAAGGAGAAGTACATGCTCTGCTTGGAGAAAACGGTGCAGGTAAGTCAACCTTAATGAGCGTATTGTTTGGTTTGTATCAGCCGGAAAAAGGCTGTATCAAGAAAAATGGAGAAGTAGTAAAAATTCAAAATCCAAATGATGCCAATGCTTTAAATATCGGAATGGTACATCAGCACTTTAAATTAGTAGAGGTATTTACGGTATTGGACAATATTATCTTAGGGGTTGAACCAAATCAAATGGGGTTTTTGAAAAAAGCAGAAGCACGGCAGAAAGTAATTGAGTTAAGTGAAAAATATGGATTAAAAGTTGATCCAGATGCTAAAATTGAAGATATTTCCGTAGGGATGCAGCAGAGAGTAGAAATTTTAAAGATGTTGTATCGGGATAATGAAATCTTAATTTTTGATGAACCGACAGCGGTATTGACGCCGCAGGAAATTGATGAGTTAATAGAAATTATGCGCTGCTTTACCAAAGAAGGCAAGTCGATTTTATTTATTACCCATAAGTTAAATGAGATTATGGCAGTTGCCGATCGCTGTACTGTGCTTCGAAAAGGAAAATATATCGGAACAGTAGAAATTCAGGATACAACCAAAGAAGAACTTTCAAAAATGATGGTAGGAAGAGAGGTAAACTTTAAAGTAGAAAAAAAGAAACAAAAGTTAAGAGATACGATTTTAAAAGTGGAACATGTTACAGTAGCTTCAAAATTTCATAAAAACAATGCAGTGAAAGATGTTTCATTTGAAGTAAAGGGAGGAGAGATTGTCTGTCTTGCCGGAATCGAAGGAAACGGTCAGACCGAATTTGTATCGGCATTGACCGGATTGGAACGAATGACAGAGGGAAAAATTACTCTTTGCGGAAAAGATATTTCTCATAGTTCGATTCGGGAACGCTCCAAAAGTGGATTAAGTCATATCCCAGAAGATCGCCATAAGCATGGATTGGTTTTAGATTATACATTGGAAGAAAATATGGTGCTTCAGGAATATTGGAAACCGGAATTTCAAAATCATGGTTTTATTAAGAAAAAAGCGGTACGGGAATATGCAAAGCGATTAATAAAACAGTTTGATGTACGAAGCGGACAGGGAGTTTCTACAATTGTAAGAAGTATGTCAGGCGGAAATCAGCAAAAGGCAATTATTGCTCGTGAAATTGAGAAAAAGCCGGAACTTTTGGTAGCGGTACAGCCAACCAGAGGATTGGATGTCGGAGCGATTGAATATATTCATAAACAGCTTGTAGCACAGCGGGATGCCGGAAAAGGAGTGCTTTTGGTATCGTTGGAGTTAGATGAAGTAATGAATGTCAGTGATCGTATTTTAGTGATGTATGAAGGAGAAATCGTAGGCGAATTTGATCCGAAACAGACAACAACAGAAGAATTAGGGCTTTATATGTCCGGTGGAAAACGGCAAAAGGAAAAGAGAAAGGAGAGTGTATAGAATGAATAAAGCAAAAAATTTGGTAACAAGTCCGTCATTTATTAGCTGTATGGCTTCTCTTCTTTCTATTTTATTTGGATTGTTGTTTGGACTTCTTTTATTGTTTCTCTTTCATTCCGAATTTGCACTTCGGGGTTTTAATAAAATGGTAACAACCGGAATTAGCTCACCAGATAAACTGGCAAAAGTATTATATCAGGCAGCACCGCTGATTATGACTGGACTTTCGGTTGGATTTGCATTTAAAACCGGACTTTTTAATATTGGAGCAACCGGTCAATATACGATTGGTGCATTTTGTGCGTTGACAGCGGCTATTCAGTTTCAGATGCCATGGTATATTGGACTGCTTGCAGCAATGGTAGGCGGTGCACTTTGGGGAGCAATCCCAGGAATCTGTAAAGCATTTTTTAATGTAAATGAAGTAATTACAGCGATTATGTTTAACTGGATTGGAATGTTTTTAGTCAATTTATTAATTAGCAATATGCCGAAAATGATTGCCAACTATTGGGCTGGACCACAGAGTGACAGAACCGCAAGCCTTGCAGTAGCAAATCCTTCTGGTATGATTCCAAAAGCAGGTCTGGATCAGTTAATGGGATCAAATTATATGAATATCAGTATTTTCCTAGTAATTTTCATTGCCATCATTGCCTATCTTGTTTTGCAAAAGACCACATTTGGCTACGAGTTAAAGGCATGTGGCTATAATCGAAATGCCAGTGAATATGCCGGAATTAATGCAAAGAAAAATATTATTCTTTCTATGGTAATTTCCGGGGCATTTGCCGGAATCGGCGGCGGAATCTATTATCTAAGCGGAACGGCGCAGTATAATTTGGTAAAATCTTTGCTGGCAGCCGGATTTAACGGTATTCCAGTGGCTCTGCTTGCCAGTTCCAATCCAATCGGAACGATTTTCAGCGGATTATTTATTTCTTATATTCAGGTAGGCGGAGATGCGATGCAGCCCGAATTTGCAAAAGAAACAATTGATATTATTATTTCTGTTATTATTTATCTGAGTGCATTTTCTTTGCTGATTCAGGAGATGATTCGAAAGTTTATCAAAACAGACAGAGGTAATGTAAATGCTGAACCTATTGAAACCCAAGGGAAAACAGAACAAAAGAAACCAGAAAAACCAGAGCAAAAAGGTAGAAAGTGAGGCGAAAAAGAATGAATGTTTTGGCAACCGTAATTAGTGCAACGGTAATTTTTGCCGTGCCGCTGCTTTTGGTAGCACTTGGCGGAATGTTTTCGGAACGCAGCGGAGTAATCAATATTGCGTTAGAGGGAATTATGGTAATTGGAGCATTGTTTAGCTGTTTGGCTTTAAAAGGATTTCATAACAGCGGATTCGGAGCGGAACATCCGATTTTTGCAATGTTTCTTGCGATACTAATTGCAGCTTTTTCTGGAGCAGTTTATTCCCTTTTACTGGCTTTTGCAGCAATAAATTTAAAAGCAGATCAGACGATTGGTGGTACAGCATTGAATCTGATCGCACCAGCTTTTGCGATTGTATTGTCTTGGAGATTGCAGGGACAGGGAAATACCACCATTATGATTCCAAACTGGGTTCGGATTACGCAGGATAACTTTGGAATTGTAAAAAATGACGGTTTTTTGCAGAATGTAATATTTAAAAATTTTTATCTGACAACACCAGTTGCGATTGTACTTCTTTTGATTAGTATTATAGTACTTTATAAAACACGGTTTGGACTTCGCCTGATGGCTTGCGGAGAACACCCACAGGCAGCGGATTCGGTTGGAATTAATGTATATCGGATGCGGTATGCGGGAGTATTTATATCGGGATGTCTGGGTGGAATCGGGGGACTTGCTTTTACGATTGCAGCCGGAAGCGGATTTGAATCTTCTGTGGGCGGATATGGATTTTTGGCATTAGCAGTTATGATATTTGGAAATTGGAAGCCGGTTAGTATTATGGGGGCATCTCTGTTATTTGCGTTCTTTAAAGTAATTGGATCGTATAGTGCAAGTATTCCTTTTTTACCTTCGTTTAGCGGGATAAAATCGGGGGAGTATATTTATCTTATGGTACCTTATATAGTGACTATGCTGGTGCTGATTGCAACTTCTAAAAAATCTCGTGCGCCAAAAGCGGAGGGGATTCCTTATGATAAAGGGGCTAGATGATGCTATAGAATCAAGAGGATGTTGGCAGCCGGACGCCAGACATAAGTGATTCCATTTGAAATGTTTGCTGTAGTGTTAGTAAGTTTGGAGAATGATTGGAAGGTTGCAGTGTTTGTAATATATGATAGTTGCTTTTGTTTGTAATAAGTAATTGTATCTGGTATATTTGTGCTGGTATGGTAGTGGAGTTATTTTCCGGTTGGAATATACAGATAGAATGGGAAGGCAGGTCTATGAAGGGTCATCATTTCCCGTCGGCACTTAGGCACGGTATTTTCGTGC
>CAJUGZ010000059.1 GCA_910585855.1 uncultured Lachnospiraceae bacterium
AGCATCTGCCTTACAAGCAGAGGGTCATAGGTTCGAGCCCTATAGGTCCCATTTCAGGAGTTTTCCTGATGATAATTTTATATTTTAAGATGGCGAGATAGCTCAGTTGGCTAGAGCACACGGTTCATACCCGTGGTGTCGAGGGTTCAAATCCCCCTTTCGCTACTTGGACAAGTCCTAAAAACCTTATGGATATTTGGTTTTTAGGGCTTTTCTTTTGAGAAAATCTTTTGAGAAAGCAGGGTGGTGATAGCGTGAGTCGTGCAAGGGAAATGATTGAAGCAATTAAAAAGGATTTAATTCAAATTGAGAATTACGAGAATATACCGGAGGGAGAATTGAGTGAGATTAGACGGAAAGTAAAGGAGTTTGCAAAAGAGGTACGGGAAATTAATAAGTATGTATTTGAGGATATTAAAATATTTTATGATGAATTGTCGAAAAAGGCATTAAGGGATATTAAGGCGATTTATAAAAGGAAGGCAATGGATAATCTTTCCTGTATACAGGTACTGCGCAGATATTATGTACGGTCGCTGAATAATACAATTTATATTATTACTGTGTGGATGCCGGAATCGTTAGTTTTGATGGCGATCAATCAGGCGACTTATAAAAAGATGTCGGAGAAATTGATTAATGCAGGTATGGGTTATGCGATTTTAACGAAATATACAGATGAATTGGATAGGAATACAGAGAGGTATTTTTTTGATGTAGAGCAGAAACAGGAGTTTTATGCTACTATGGATGAGAAGTATGCTTTGTTTTGTAAAAGTTTTCAGTTGTATAGTGAATATAAGGAATTATATCGAAAACTGTGCAGAAGAGAATGTTATCTGGGGGCTACAAAAGAAAGAAATATGCTTTTAGCAAGTATTATTACTTTGTTTCATAATTTAGATAAGTTAGATGGATTAGATCCAGATACTTTTATTTATAAGGATGGGAAACAGGCGGAGCAATTAGGAAATAAAAACGGAATGTTTCTTGTTTATTCTACAAGAAAAAATAGTGGAAATGAGAAACAGAAGACAGAAACGCTTGTTAAATTTTATAATTTACATAAAAAATATATTTTAGTTTTTTCTAATTTAGAGGTTTCCGAGTGCAGGACAACGTTTAGTGATAAAAAAGTAAAGGATATTGGGGAATATACAGTATATCAGATAGATGCAGCACATACCAATTCGGATATTATCTTGGATTTGGTGGAATATTTTCAGGTGTATTATGAGAAAGCTATAAAGGAAAGTCAGCGACCGGAAAAAGAATAGAATGATTTGGGAAAAGGAGGAAGGCATGAAAGTTGGAATGGGATATGATGTGCATCGGCTGGTAGAGGGGAGAGAATTTATTCTTGGGGGAGTGAAGATTCCTTATAAGAAGGGGCTGTTGGGACATTCGGATGCAGATGTTTTGATTCATGCGATTATGGATGCATTGTTAGGAGCGGTTTCTTTAGGAGATATTGGAAGGCATTTTCCAGATACCGATCCGCAGTATAAGGGGATTTCGAGTATTCTTTTGTTACAGAGGGTAGGGGCAATTTTAAAAGAGAAGATGTATTGGGTTGGAAATATTGATGCGACAATTCTTGCACAAAAGCCGAAACTGGCTTCTTATATGGAGCAAATGGAAAAGAATATTGCGGATGCACTGCAGATTGATCCGAATCAAGTAAATATAAAGGCTACAACGGAAGAAGGGCTTGGTTTTACTGGAAGCGGAGAAGGGATTTCTGCTTATGCCGTTGTACTTTTAGAAACAGTAGAAAATTATCGTTATACTGATTTGGGAATGGAACGGAATTGTACGGAGTGTGTAGGATGTAAAGGTTGTCGGAAAGATATAAATAAAGAATGAATAAAAAATTTTAGAAGAGTGATAGGATAAGGGGTAGAGTATGTATCGGATTTTTATTGTGGAGGATGATGAGATTATTGCCAGAATGGTAAAACGGCATTTAGAGGGGTGGAATTATATAGTGAGCTGTGTATCTGATTTTTCTAATATTATGGCAGAGTTTACACGATTTTCACCGCAGCTTGTTCTAATGGATATTAAACTTCCTTTTTATAATGGCTATTATTGGTGCGGGGAAATTCGCAAAGTTTCAAAAGTGCCAATTATTTTTCTTTCGTCTGCATCGGAAAATATGAATATTGTAATGGCAGTCAATATGGGCGGAGATGATTTTATTGCAAAGCCGTTTGAATTAGAAGTGCTTACGGTAAAGATTCAGGCGATGCTGCGAAGAGCCTATGATTTTGTTGGACAGTCGGTAGTATTAGAGCATAATGGGGTTTTTTTGAATTTGACAGAGGCGACTTTAGTATATCAAAATGAAAAACTGGAACTGACAAAAAATGAACTGAAAATATTGCAGATTTTAATGGAAAATTTTGATATTGTAGTAAAAAGAGATGTGATTATGACAAAATTGTGGGAAAATGATAGTTATGTGGATGAAAATACATTATCAGTTAATGTAAACCGGCTTCGAAAGAAGTTAGAGGGAATCGGACTGAAAGACTTTATTGTTACCAAGAAGGGAATCGGGTATCGGATTGGATGAAAGAGTTGGGTTCTTATGGTAGAGAAAACGGAAAATGGCTGTGCAGTTTATTGGGATTAGGAGGGATTTTGGGGGCAGATATGCTGCTGAATGGGATATCGATACAGGAAGTGGGATATGCGGTTGGATTGTATTTGTTTTTATTTTTAGGAATCATTGTGGTTGATTTTTGGAAATTTTATAGGAAGTATCAAATTATAAAAGAAGTAGAACATACCATTCGAATTTCTTTTGATGAACTGCCAAAGCCAGTTTCTCTTTTGGAGGAAGAATATCAAAATTTGCTGCGGATTTTGATGGAAGAAAAAAGAAAGAATCAAATGGAAATCAGTCAAAAAAATCAAGAGTTAAAAGAGTATTATACAATGTGGGTGCATCAGATTAAAACACCGATTTTTGCACTTCGTTTTTTATTACAGGAAAAAAATAAGGAAGCGGATTTGGCAGAGGAGTTAGAAGAACTGTTTCAGATTGAACAGTATGTAGAGATGGTGCTTCAATATATGCGTTTGGATTCGGAATCGACCGATTTTGTGATTCGAAAGATTGATTTGGATGTGGTTATCCGAGATGTGATTCATAAATATGCCAGATTATTTATTCGCAAAAAGATACGGTTAGAGTATACGAAAGTGCAGATGCAGGCGGTGACGGATGAAAAGTGGATCTCTTTTGTAATTGGACAGATTCTGTCAAATGCAATTAAATATACACCTTGTGGAAGTATAGCAATTTATATGGAACAGGAGGGGGTTTTAGTAGTTGAGGATACAGGAATCGGGATTCGGGCAGAGGATTTACCACGGATATTTGAAAAGGGTTATACCGGATATAACGGGCATACGGATAAATGCGCTACGGGGATAGGGCTGTATCTTTGTAAGAGGATTTTAGAACAGTTGTCACACAAAATTTTGGTGGAATCTTTAGAAGGGAAAGGAACGAAGGTAAGAATTGTATTTTTGGAGTAATTTTGATAGAAAAAAGAAAATTTCATAACATTTTTTTCGGAGAGGACGCAAAAATCCAAAGGAAGGTCTGCTCCGGGCCCGCTTGCGCTTAGCATTTCCTCGTAGCGGACACTAAGATGCTAAAGTACAGCACCTAAGTGCCGACGGGAAATGATGACCCTGTGCAGACCTTCCTTTGGATTTTGGCTGCGTATTTTCACCAGAAAACAGAGAAGGATATTACTGTAACAAAATATAACTATTTATAAAAAACGGTGTAGTAAATTTATTTGTAGTAGTATAGAATTCAGATATAATACAAAAGTCTGGGGATGGTGAATTACAAATGAAAACATCGACTAAGAATGTTATTATTACGGGGATATTTACAGTAATTGCAGGATTTACCGGAGTTGCTGTAGGTCATAATTTTCAGGATAGTGAAGTTAGAGATGTTATGAAACAAAACGGACTGGTCAATATCAATTATGAGGATTTGTCGTATGAGGTATTGATAAAATTGATTGAGGCCTATATTGATAATGTTAATAAATTAGAAGAAAAAAATGAAAAAGAAAAAGAGGAATTAATAAAAGCACTCAATCAAACAATTTTTTCTGAAAATCAGATATGGTCAGGAGATTCTTTGTTAAATAGTGAAGGTATATCGGCAGATTGGCAGAGGATAGGAAAGAAGTGGTATTATTTTGATTTAGTAAGTGGAAAGAAAAAGATTGGATGGCAGCAAATAGATAATCAATGGTATTATTTTGATCTGGTAAACAGAAGTATGAAAACAGGGTGGCAGCAGATCGAGGGAAAATGGTATTGTATGACAGAAAATGGAGAATGTTTATTTAATACTGTTACAGAGGATGGATATATAGTAAATGAGAAAGGTGAATGGGTTGGGTCTGTAAATAAAGTTTTTGAAAAGTAGATATTATAAGTCTTTTTAATCTAAATTAGTCTAGGATTATTATACACTAAAAAAGTGTATGAATAGGAAAGCAGAAAATAGAGTAATCTTACAAAAGTGTAAGAAATAATAAGAAAATGTAAGCAGAATCAATAGCTTGCATTTTCTTTTTTTGCTATACTGAATACGGTAAAAAGAAAATGCAAAAAATGGAGGGTACTTATGGCGATTTTAGAGGTGAAAAATTTAAAGAAAATTTACACAACAAGATTTGGAGGAAATCAGGTGCAGGCTTTATCAAGCATTAATTTTTCTGTAGAAAAAGGAGAATATGTTGCGATTATGGGAGAATCTGGTTCGGGAAAAACAACATTATTAAATATTTTGGCAGCATTAGATAAGCCGACCGGAGGTGAGGTGCTGCTGAATGGAAAAAATATTGTTGCGATTAAAGAAAAGGAGATTTCTGCATTTCGGCGGGATAATTTGGGATTTGTATTTCAGGATTTTAATTTGTTGGACAATTTTTCCATTAAGGATAATATTTTATTGCCTTTGGTATTGGAAAATACAGCAGTAGATAAGATGGAACCACGTCTAAAGCCGATTGCAAAGAAATTAGGGATTCAAGAGATTCTTGAAAAATTTCCATATGAAGTTTCCGGCGGGCAAAAACAGAGGGCAGCCGTAGCAAGAGCATTAATTACCAAGCCGCAATTAATTCTTGCGGATGAGCCGACCGGTGCATTAGATTCCAAAGCGACCGACAGTCTGCTTTCCCTGTTTAATAAAATTAACGAAGAGGGGCAAACTATTTTGATGGTAACACATAGTACAAAGGCAGCCAGCCGTGCCAAGCGGGTTCTTTTTATTAAAGACGGAGAGGTTTTCCACCAGCTTTACCGAGGCAATTTAAATGATGAAGAACTCTATGTAAAAATCTCCGATACATTGACTATATTGACAACAGGGGGAGAGGGGTATGAATAAGTTATATCGAAAATTAGCATGGATCAATATAAAAAGCAATAAACATTTTTATTTTCCATATCTGCTGACAGGGATAGTATCTGTAATGATGTTTTATTGTACACGGACTATGCAGGGAAATGAAGGGTTAAAACATGTAAGAGGAGGGGTAAATATTATTACAATTTTATCTCTTGGCATTGTGGTAATCGGGTTTTTTATCAGTATTTTATTATTTTATACTAATAGTTTTATTATGAAACGAAGAAAAAAAGAACTGGGTGTTTACAATATTCTTGGTATGGAGAAATATCATATTGCAAAAGTTATGTTTTGGGAAATATTGGCTACTTATTTTATTTCTGTAGGAATGGGGCTGCTGCTTGGAATTTTATTTAATAAACTTTTGACGATGTTTTTATATCGGCTTACTGGTTTAGAAGAAAGCATACCATTTTATATTTCAAAATCTGGATGTCTGCAGACAATGGCATTATTTGGAGCAATTTATTTGGCTACATTTGGTTATAATTTTATGAAAATTCAACTGTCAAATCCGATTGAACTTTTGCGAAGCAGCAATACCGGAGAACGAGAACCAAAGACAAAGATTTTGATGACTGTAATTGGAGTGGTTTGTCTTGGAATAGCATATTATATTTCAATTACAACAGAAAAGCCATTAGAGGCACTTACGCTGTTTTTTGTTGCAGTAATATTGGTTATTATCGGAACATATTGTCTTTTTACAGCAGGCAGTATTGCTTTTTTAAAGATACTTCGAAAAAATAAAGCCTATTATTATCAGACCAGACATTTTACCGCTGTATCGGGTATGATTTATCGAATGAAGCAAAATGCAGTGGGACTGGCAAATATTTGTATTTTATCCACTATGGTATTAGTTATGATTTCTACAACAATCAGTATGTATATTGGGCTAGAAGACGAATTAGACAGCCGTTATAAAGCCGAAATGGGAATGGAGATTTATTTTTCGGAAGTGCCGTCAAAAGAAACACGGCAGCAGCTTTTAGAAAGAATTAGACTATGTATTCGGGAAAATAGCAGAACCATATTAGAAGAAACCGAAGATTTTAGTATGGGAGCAACCGGAGTTTGGACAGAAAACGGAATCTTTTTTCCAAAAGAGAAGATAGATTTTAATGATGATTTATTTGTATTAATAACAGTTATGACAAAAGAAAACTATGAAAAGATTTCGGGAAATACAATTAATGTATTAAAAGAGGGAGAGATTGCATTTGTTTCGCAGATGCCGTTTACAGAAGATAAAATTGTTTTTAATCAGACAGAATATTCGATTGCAGAGCATGTAGCATTTCCGAAAGGACAGCAGGAGGAAGAAAAAATTTATGGATTAATCGGAAAAGGGGACGTCTATTTGATTGTAGCAGATGAAACTGCTTTTCAAGAAGTAATACAAAAAATAAATACTACTTTTTTAGAAATACCTGATCGGACACCGCCAAAAGTAACTTATCGGTTAGATATAGATATAGACGGAACAGCAGAGGAAAAGATTGCCTGTGCTGCAGCCATTCGCAGGGAAATGGGGCAATTAGAGAATGGAGCGTATATGTATATGGAATCTAGACAGGAAGGATATGCAGATTTCCTGGCAATTAACGGAGCGTTATTCTTTTTGGGGTTATTCCTTGGAAGTATGTTTTTAATGGTAACGGTTTTAATTATTTACTATAAACAGATTTCAGAAGGATATGAAGATAAAGAACGGTTTGCTATAATGCAGAAAGTCGGAATGAGCCGTACAGAAGTAAAAGGAGCAATTCGTACACAAGTACAGACCGTCTTTTTTCTTCCGCTTGTAATGGCAGCAATTCATCTTGCAGCAGCATTTCCTATGCTGAAACGATTGCTTGCAATTTTAAATCTAAGAAATGAAATACTTTTTGCTTGGTGTTTGATTGGGACAGTACTGCTGTTTGGAGTAATTTATTTGATTGTATTTTTTGTGACATCCCGCAGTTACTATAAGATTGTAGGAGAACAATAATTTAGCTAAAATCTAAAAAAAGGTCTATGCTGTTATTTTAGCACCATAGACCTTTTTTGAATATGAAATTATTGAACAGAAACAAATAAGTCTGCTTTTTTTAGTGCAGGACGCAGTGCTAAGTAAAGGATAGAAGCAATAAAAACAGTAGTAACCGCATTGACAGCAGTTGTTGCCGCACCGATTTTTGCCAGTACTTTTGTAATATCCTGCGGAACTCCTAATAAATAGGTTTTATAGAAATAACCTACTAACGGATCGGCGATTACATTAAATAACATTCCTGCTGTACAGGCACTTATTGTAATAAGTGTAGTATATTTTTTGCTGTGATCGGCACTTAATTTGCCGATTTTATGAGCAACGAAACCTACAATTAAACCAATAAAAAGTTTTAGTAAAAAGGTTTTTGGTGCGCTGGTCACATAAGCAGTAGTAAGATCGGCGATTGTCATGCCGACTGCTCCTGCCATACCGCCCCAGAATCCGCCGATAAAAAGGGCTGCAAGTACACAAAAGATATTTCCAAAATGAATGGCTGTCTTTTCCGTTCCAACCGAAAAATCAATTTTAAAAAAGGTAAAACCAATATAGCATAAAGCGGCACATAGAGCAGCCTGAGCCAAGGTTTTGGTATCTGGTTTTTTTATTGATTTTTCAGCAGAAATAGAGCGGACACCAGATGTAATCGTAATTAGACCAAGTGTAGCTGTAATTAGGCTAAGGGCATAGAGCATTTTTGCATAGTTAGATGCCGACTCACTGGTTGCACTTTCATAAGTTAAAATTCCTGCTGCTGCTCCTAGAATAAAAATAATAATACCAATAAAAAGAGCAGTGTTTTTTCTTAGTGTTTTTTCCATAATAATCCTCCATTCTTACCTGATAGGTGTTGTTCTTTATTTTTATAATCCTTATTATAGAGAAAAGTGGATAGATAGAAATAGCCAATTTAAGAAAAAAACACCATACCAGTTTTTTGCGAGAATTTTTTTACGGGGGGACGCCAAATGCGAACCCTCTAGGCAGACTGCTGTTCCGGCTTCCAAAAAGCAAGAAGTTCTAAGACTTCTGCATGATAGCGCATCCAACCGTACAGACCGGGGCGCAATTCGCCCTTATGGCAGCCAAAACAGAATGGGCATACCAAAGGATGCAATCTACCGTAACAAAACGGTTTCTCTTTCATACGGGCTAAACACGCCCCTTTTTTTGCCTACCCTGCATGGAAGCAGGATAGGCAAAAAATCTTAGATTGAGAAGCAGAAGTCAAGAACTTCTAACTTTTTTCCAAAGTCACTGCAGTCTGCCTAGAGGGTTCGCATTTGGCTGTTTCTTGCTTTTGGAAAAAAATGACATCGAAATGTTTCTAAAAATTTGTCAGTATATGCTGGTTTTGTATCAAATTTTTTGACAAATAATTAAAATTTTTTACTGTAATATGGGAGATAGAAGTTTTTTAAATATATTGAAAAAGATGTATGTAAGAAGGTGCGGCTCTAAGATGCTAAAATACAGCGTCTAAATGCCAATGGGGAATGATGATCTTATGGTATATTTTAAGCTATTTTATATCATTATTTTATCAATACACATATATAATTTTATTAAATCCTACTAAATTCTATTTAATTCGTTGTTGGATTCTGTTTAATCCTCCCTGTTTTGTCTATTCTCTATTAATTTTAAATTTATTTTTTTATAGTTACAAATGTTTGCAGTAAGTATTTATAAGTATTTTATTTTCTGGTGGGAATACATAGCCTAAAGTCGAATGTTGTTCTAAGTAAAAAATAATTGTTATTTGACAAAAAAATTAGCTATAAAATTAGTATATATATGTTGGCAGGTTCTTAGAAACGTTTGGATGTCATTCATTTTTTGTTTTTTCCGAAATCAAGAAACAGCCAGATGCGAAAACCCTAGGCAGACTGCAGTGACTTTGGAAAAAAGCTAGAAGTTCTTGACTTCTGCTAGAAAACCTAAGATTTTTTGCATATCCTGCTTCCATGCAGGGTATGCAAAAAAAGGGGCGTGTTTAGCCCGTATGAAAGGGAAGCTGTTTTGTTGTAATGGGTTGCATCCTTTGATACACCAATTCTGTTTTGATTGCTATAAGGGCGAATTGCGCCCCGGTCTGTCTGGTTGGATACGCTAGGATGCAGAAGTCTTAGAACTGCTTGCTTTTTGGAAACCGGAACAGCAGTCTGCCTAGGGTTTTCGCATCTGGTGTCCTCTTGGAAAAAAATTATCACATATCAAGATACGGCGTCCTTTTTACGAAAATGAAAACAGTTAGGAATTGTTTATAAAGAAGATAGAAACGAGGAAAATAATATAGGAATAGGTTGCTAAAAGAATTAAGCTGATCTATAATTGACTGGAAATAAAATTTTAAAAGAGATCTTTTCAATAAAGTATAAAAACGAAAGTGAGGTAAAAAATGAGTCAAAAGATTAGAACAAGATTTGCACCCAGTCCAACAGGACGTATGCATGTAGGAAATTTAAGAACGGCTCTTTATGCATATTTAATTGCAAAGCATGAGGGGGGAGATTTTCTGCTTCGTATTGAAGATACCGATCAGGAGCGGCTGGTGGAAGGAGCAGTAGAGATTATCTACCGTACAATGGAAAGAACGGGTTTAATTCATGATGAAGGACCAGATAAGGACGGTGGAGTAGGACCATATGTGCAGAGTGAGCGTCAGGCAAAGGGGATTTATCTAGAATATGCAAAGATGCTGATAGAAAAAGGAGAGGCTTATTATTGCTTTTGCGATAAAGAGAGGCTGGCAACTTTAAAAACAGAGATAGTAGAGGGAAAGGAAATTTCGATTTATGATAAACACTGTCTTTCTTTAAGTAAGGAAGAGATAGAAAGCAGCTTGGCAGCGGGAAAACCTTATGTAATTCGTCAAAATAATCCAACAGAGGGAACAACTACATTTCATGATGAATTATATGGAGATATTTCAGTGGAAAATGCGGAATTAGATGATATGATTTTAATAAAATCAGACGGGTTTCCTACTTATAATTTTGCCAATGTAGTGGATGATCATTTGATGGGAATTACTCATGTGGTAAGAGGAAATGAGTATCTGTCCTCTTCACCGAAATATAATCGTTTGTATGAAGCGTTTGGGTGGGAAGTGCCGACTTATATTCACTGTCCTTTGATTACAGATGAAAACCATCATAAATTGGCAAAGCGCAGCGGACATGCTTCTTATGAGGATTTGGTAGAACAGGGATTTTTGCCGGAAACGATTGTAAATTTTGTGGCGCTGCTTGGCTGGAGTCCGACAGAGAATCGTGAAATTTTTTCTTTAGAAGAATTGATAGAAGCATTTGACTATCACCATATCAATAAATCTCCTTCTGTATTTGACTATACAAAGTTAAGATGGATGAACGGAGAGTATTTAAAAGCGATGGAATTTGAGCGTTTTTATCAGATGGCGGAGCCTTATTTGAAAGAAGTGCTTACAAAAGAGATGGACTTAAAAAAAGTGGCGGCATTGATAAAAACCAGAATTGAAGTTTTTTCGGATATAAAAGATCAGATTGATTTTTTACAGGAACTGCCGGAGTATGATATTACGCTTTATACTCATAAAAAAATGAAGACAAATGCAGAAACTTCTTTAGAAGTATTAAAGGATATTTATCCGATTTTGGAGGCACAGGAAGATTATAGCAATGATGCACTTTATGCGGTATTGTCAGGTTATGTAGCGGAAAAAGGAGTAAAAAATGGTTATGTAATGTGGCCGATTCGAACGGCTGTTTCTGGAAAACAGTCTACACCGGGAGGTGCAACGGAGATAATGGAATTGCTTGGAAAGAAGGAGTCTTTATTACGAATTCAGACTGCGATAAAGAAGCTGCAGGAAGAAAAGGAATAGATAAAAAGCAAATATACGGCAAAATATAAGAAAGGAAAAAAATGAGTTTTAATCAGGCACAGATACAGGCAATCCATCATTTTGAGGGTGCCTGTATGGTTTTAGCAGGTCCGGGTTCTGGCAAAACAACAGTAATTACGCAGAGAATCAAGACATTAATTAAAGAATACGGCGTCAATCCTTCTGAAATTTTAGTAATTACTTTTACAAAAGCAGCGGCAAAAGAGATGCAGGAGCGTTTTTTTCGGCTGATGAAGACAGAGCAGCCTCCGGTTTCGTTTGGAACGTTTCATGCGGTTTATTTTAAAATTTTAAAGTATGCCTATGGATTGTCGGCTGCGGATATTCTTTCAGAAAGTCAGAAGACACAGTGGATTCGGGAACTTGTAGAACAGGAAAAACTAGAGATAGAAGAGGAAGGAGAGTTTGTTCAGTCAGTAATTGGTGAAATCAGTCAGGTAAAAGGAGAGCGGATACCATTAGAAAATTACCATGCAAAAACTTGTTCGGATGAAACATTTCGGCATATTTATACAGGGTATCAGAAAAAACAAAAGCGCAGCCGAAAGTTAGATTTTGATGATATGCTGGTTTGGACTTATGAACTTTTAGCGGAAAGAGCAGATATTTTAGAAGGATGGCAAAAAAAATATCGGTTTATTTTAATAGATGAATTTCAGGATATCAATCAGGTACAATATGATACCATTTGTCTGTTGGCAAAACCAGAGAATAATTTATTTATTGTAGGGGATGATGATCAGTCGATCTATCGGTTTCGTGGTTCAAAGCCGGAGATTATGCTGAATTTTTCGAAAGATTATCCGAAAACAAAAGAAATTTTATTAGACTGGAACTATCGTTCAGCAAAGAATATTGTAGAAATGGCAAGTCAAGTAATTGCTTCTAATACAAAACGGTTTCCGAAAAAAATACAGGCATCTCATCCAATAGGAGAAAAAATTGAAATAAAGTGCTATCCCACTCCCTTTGAAGAGAGCAAAGCTATTTTACAGCAGATAAAAGATTATTTAGAAAAGGGATATTTTTATTCTGATATGGCAGTTTTATTTCGAACAAATACCAATGCAAGATTTTTGGCAGAACAGTTTATGGAATATCAGATTCCATTCTATATGAAAGAAGTAATCCCAAATATTTTTGAGCATTGGATTGCAAAGGACATTTTGACTTATATACGGATTGGAATGGGAAGTCGGGAGAGAGGAGATTTTTTGCAGATTATTAATCGCCCGAACCGATATATCAGTCGGGATTGTTTGGATGATCCGGTTTTTTCGTTTGATCGATTAGAAACATTTTATCAGGAAAAGCGTTGGATGTTGGAACGAATCCAAAAATTGGAAGAAGATATTTCTTTTTTAAGAGATTTGTCCCCTTATGCGGCAATTACTTATATTCGAAAAGGAATTGGTTATGATGAATATATTAAGGAATATACAGAATATCGTCATATTAATGCGCAGGAATTTTATCATCTTATCGACGAAATACAAGAAAGTGCGGAAGGCTATTTTACGTATGAAGAGTGGTTTGCGCATATGGAAGCATATAAGAAAGAGTTGGAAAGGCAAGTTCAAGAAGCCAAATCTGCACAGGAAAGTGACAGGATTGAAATGGCAACACTGCATGGTTCGAAAGGGTTAGAGTATAAAATCGTATTTATTATTGATGCAGTAGAAGGTGTGATTCCTCATCATAAAGCGGTATTGGAAGAGGATATAGAGGAAGAGCGGCGGATGTTTTATGTAGGGATGACACGGGCAAAAGAACGGCTTCATATTTATGCAACAAAGGAGCGGTATCATAAGCCTGTGGCAGTATCCCGGTTTTTGGGGGAAACAAAAACAACAATAGAAGAAGTGGATCATTAAAAATCTTAGTTCAATGTTCGTAAATTCTTATTATTCTATATCAGATTATCATTTTTTAGATTTATAGTTTTTGAGGAGGGGGACGCCGAAAGCGGAAGGAAGGTCTATTCCGGGCTCGCTTGCGCTTAGCATTTCCTTCCGATTTTGGAGTTCTTTCCAAGAAAATCCTCTGTTTTTTTGTATAGAAGAAATGCTGAGATAAATTTTCAAAATTTTAGGAGTTTTCTATTGACAAATAATATTATACAGTATATAATATAAAAAACATCAATATTATATGATATATAATATTATTTTAAATCAATGCAGTTTGCTGTGTAAAGTAAGAAAATGTAAGGCATACTGTAAAATAAGTATAACAGGAGGCAGCAATGGTATTTAATACAGGCTCTGCTCTGCTGGATGCCGTCGTTCTTGCAGTTGTTGCCAGAAATGCAGAAGGAACTTATGGATACAGGATTACACAAGAGGTTAGGCAGGTGATTGAGTTGTCAGAGTCTACCTTGTATCCCGTTTTAAGAAGGCTCTTAAAAGATGCATGTCTGGAAAGCTATGATAGGGAGTGTTCTGGCAGGAATCGGAGATATTATCGAATTACGGAACAGGGAAAAGCACAATTAATTCTTTATGAAGGTGAGTGGAGGACATATTCCGACAAAATAACCGCTATATTTAAGGGAGAGTATTGACTATGAAAAGGACGGAATTTATGGTGCAGTTACGAGAGTGTCTGCGGGAAGTGGAACAGGAAGAAAAGGAAGAGGCGATACAATATTATGAGGACTATCTGGAGGAAGCTGGTATTTTAGAAGATATGGAAGTGCCGGAAACATTTGGGACACCTCAAAGGGTGGCGCAAACGGTAAAAAATGGATTATCCGGTAAATTTGAAGAAGAATCCGAATTTACAGAGAAAGGGTTTCAGGAATTTGAAGAACCAAAGAATCCGCTGGATAGTTTTGCAGGATTAGTTAAGTCAAAAAATCAGACCTATCAGGAGGAAAAGAGAAAGTATAAACAGGGCAGAGAGGGGAAACGGGGGCAAATGGGAATTGCTGCAATTATTTTGATTCTTGCAGCAGGAATGATAGGAGGACCAGTTGTTTTTTCTGTGTTAGCAGCAGTAGTATCGATTTTATTCTGTGGAGTGATTGTGGTAGGGGCAGGAATTTTTACATCCGTTGCGGTAGGAGCAGCACTGCTGGTTGTAGGAGCGGCACTTTGCGGAGTGGGAGTTGTAAAACTTTTGACAGTGCCATTTGCCGGATTTGTTTTGATTGGCAGCGGTTTAGTTAGTTTGTCTTTTGGACTGCTGGGTGTGATGGCAGGAATACAGGTAGCAGTTAAAATATTGCCGAAAGTGATAAGAAAAACGGTTGAAATTTGCAGAAAAGTCTTTCACAGAAGAAAGGAAAGGAGTGTATAGAGGATGGCTTTTTTAGGAAAAATAGGCTTGATTTTATCTGCAGGAATGTTGCTTGCTGGGGGAATTTTATTGGGTATTGGTGCAGCAAACGGAGGAATCGATCAAGTAAGAGTAATGGCAGAAAATGGGGAGTTAAGTATAGGGGGGACACGTTTTTTTTATCCTCATAGACATCATTCGGCTAATTGGGCAGTGACGGAAGAGATAGATACTACTGTGCTAAGTGATTGGGGATGGGAGAAAGAAGCAGAATATACTTATGCAGAAGCTCTTCAAGATGAAATTTGGTTGGAAAATGAAGTAATAGAAATTGCAAAAAAAGATGAAATTGAGGAATTAATTATAAATGGAGAAACAGTAGGTGGGGAAATTATTATATGTCCTTCAAGTGATAATTACTTTCAGATAACACAAGGAGATTTTCTTTATGAAATAAATGGGATTTCACTTGAGATTTTTCTGAATGAGGACTGGTCTGGTAATATTTATATTCCAGAAAGTTGGGTAGGACAAAGAATTGATATTTCTGTTGGAAATGGATATATCTATACAGATAAATTACAGGCAGATGAAGTTGATATTGAAATAGGGGCTGGCTATATGCAGGGCACATCTATATACACAAGTGATTTAGATTTGGAAGTTGGTGCTGGTGCATTGGAGTTAGACAAAATTTCAGCCGAGGATGCGGATATTGATATTGGAGTAGGAAGAACCTATATTATGGATGCTGAAATTACAGGAGATTTGGATGTAGATTGCGGAATAGGAGAATTGACTATGTATTTAGAAGGAAAAGAAGCTGATCATAATTATGATGTATCTTTTGCTGGAAATTTAAATATTGGTAATTATAATTATAATGAATTTCGCAACAAGCATCGGAAGATTGATAATGATGCCTATAGTAATTTTCATATTGAGTGTGGGCTTGGAAGTGTATCTCTTTATTTTAATGAAGAATACTGATTTAGGAAAGTGAGGAAAAAAATATGAGTGACGACTATAAAAAATTATTGCGTTCAAAAAGTAATCGTATGGTGTGCGGAGTTTGTGCAGGAGTAGCAGATTATTTTAGTTTAGATCCAACGATTGTGCGGCTTTTGGCAGTAATTGGAGGAATTGCAAGTGCAGGAACAGCGATTGTTGCTTATTTGATTGCTGCTGTGATTATTCCAGAAGAGTGGTAGATAAGATTTTGCAATTTTGCATAAAAGTAGTGAAGAACTCTTTCCACAATTTTAACAAAATTTAAAATTTTACAGATATTTACTTTTATAAAGAGAATTTGTATGATAAAATGGAGTTATTATAAAGGAAAGGTAGGGTTCGCTATGGCAAGTGTATTTGAAGAAGGAAGTTATGTTTTATGCGGAAGCCATGGAGTGTGCCGAATTGATAAAATTACGGCAATGGATCTTTCTGGAATAGGGGAAGAACGGCTTTATTATATTTTATCACAGGTTTATACTTGCGGAAGCCGACTGTACATTCCAGTGGATAATCAAAAAGTTTTAATGCGTTCTTTGCTTAGTAAAACAGAAGTGCAGATGTTGATAGAAAAAATACCAGAAATTGAAGAACTTTGGATTCCAAATGAGAAAGAAAGGGAACAGGCGTATAAGGCAGCTTTGCAGACTTGTGACTGTGAAGAGGTAGTAAAGATTATTAAGACGCTTTATTTAAGAAAAAAGCTGCGGTTAGAAAATGGAAAAAAGGTAACTGCAGTGGATATGAAATATCTTCGGCTGGCAGAAGAACAGCTTTATGGGGAATTGGCAGTAGTGCTTGCGATTGAAAAAAGTAAAGTAGAACATTATATTGTAGAATGTATAGAAAAGCGGACAGCGGAATCTTAGTTTGATCCGCTTTTAAAGTTTTAACTTGTGGAGGACGCCAGATTCGAAAACGGTGGGCAGCCTGCTGTTTCGGTTTCCAAAAAGTAAGAAGTTCTAAGACTTCTGCCTTTTCCTTTCTCCAACCAGACAGACCGGGGCGCAATTCGCCCTCACTACAGGCGAAACGTAACTGGTGTAAGGAAGGATATTACCAGTCGTAAGATAGCTCCTTTCCTATCAACCGGGCTAAACACACCCCTTTTTTTTCACACCCTGCATGGAAGCAGGATGTGAAA
>CAJUGZ010000060.1 GCA_910585855.1 uncultured Lachnospiraceae bacterium
GCTTCTATGCAGGGTATGCAAAAAAAGGGGCGTGTTTAGCCCGGATGATAGGAAAAAGAATGTTTTATGGTTGATAAAATCCTTCCTTACACCAGTTATGTTTTGCCTGTTATGAGGGCGAATTGCGCCCCGGTTCGACCGGTTGGATGAACCGAAATCAGAAGCCTTAGACTTTCTTACCGTTTGGAGCGGAGCAGGCAAAGAACAGGAGCAAACCGCCTCTTGCGTCCGGTGAAAGCCCATCTTTTCCGGCAGCATCCTATTCTTACTTTGAAATTATCGTGAAAATGGATTATTTTATTTTCTTCCGTTTTCGGAGTCCTCCTCTGACTTAAAATTCGTAGAACAAGTTAAGAATAGAATTACTGTAGAAATATGTAACATTATAGTTCGAGATTTAGAAAAACATTATCTTTGTCGTCTTGTTCGATTCCAAGATAGCGTTTTGTCACTTCAAAGGAAGAATGATTATAGATAGAAACTAGAAGGGCAGGGTTTGTTCCTGCAAGCCATGCATGATAGCCAAATGTTTTTCTTAAAGAATGGCAGCTTATATGTTCTGGAAGCTGTAAGTCATGGCAGGCGTTTTTAATAATGCGGTATGCCTGTTCACGGCAAAGGGGAACTTCTCTTAGGTGTCCAGTAAAGATAAATTGTTCCTGACATGCATAGGGCAGACTTTCCAGATATAAGCGCAGTCCAGAAATAGCGGATTTGTTTAGAGCAATCATACTGTGCTTTCCTGTTTTTTTTTCTGTAAGTTCTAGATGAACACGAAATTTTTTTAATTTGAAATCGTAGACGTTTCCCCATTTTAAAACAAGAATATCACTGATTCGAAGGGCAGTATTTACTGCAGTGCTGATAAGAGCATAATTTCTTAAATTTGGTTTTTGATTTAAGTAATAGTTTTTTAATTGTTCTAAGTCTTCTCGACTTCTGATAGTCTGTGTTGTACTCATAAATTCCTCCTAAATGAAAAATATAGTTTTTTGATAGGATGTGACGTTAGGGTATTCTATCTGTCAAAGGTACAAAATGTGTCAGTATATTGTATCATAATTAAAATATAGAATAGGAAAAATTTAGAAATAAAAATATAAGAGTGTCAAGAGGCAGAAAGAGAATGATGAAAAAATGCTATTCAAACGTGCGGTTTTGTTGTATAATGAATTTATAATTAGTGTGTAGTGAAAGATTTTATATGAAGAAGAGGCGGAGCAGAGGATATATGGCAGATTTAATAAATCCGAAAAAGACGATTGAAGTAATTCAAAAGTATGAGTTTATATTTCAGAAAAAGTTTGGTCAAAACTTTTTGATTGATTCTTATGTAATGGATAAAATTTTGGCTTCTGCTGCTTTAAAAAAAGAGGACTGTGTGTTGGAAATTGGTCCCGGGATTGGTACGATGACACAGGCTCTTGCAGAACAGGCAGGTCAGGTAATTGCAGTGGAAATTGATCGAAATTTAATCCCGATTTTGTCGGAAACACTAGCCCAATATCCGAATGTAACAGTAATACAAGCAGATATTTTAAAGGTAGATATTCAAAAACTAGCACAGGAACAGAATCAAAACAGACCATTTAAAGTAGTGGCAAATCTTCCATATTATATTACCACCCCGATTATTATGAGTTTGTTTGAGGGAAATGTACCTGTTGACAGTATTACGGTTATGGTACAGAAGGAAGTGGCAGAGCGGATGAAAGAAGCACCGGGCAGTAAAGAGTATGGTGCATTGTCACTGGCTGTTCAGTATTATGCAAAGCCGGAGATTGTAGCTAATGTGCCTCCGAATTGTTTTTTGCCTCGTCCAAAAGTGGGTTCTGCAGTGATTCGTTTGACTCGTCATAAAGAACCGCCGGTGAAGGTGTTAGATGAAAATCTAATGTTTGCTTTGATACACGCTTCTTTTCAGCAGAGAAGAAAGACTTTGGTAAATGGTTTAGTAAATTCGTCGAATATAGGATATACCAAAGGACAGATTCAGGCTGCATTAGAGGCACAGAATCTTTCACTTTCTATTCGGGGAGAAACGCTGTCTTTGCAGCAGTTTGCAGATTTAAGTAATTATTTGAGAAAAATGTAGAAGGTATTTGTTGTGGGAGGAGTCTGATATGGAAAAAAGAGAAAATCAAAGTACAAAGGCACGGCGATATACAAAACAAACAATTATAACGTTAGGAATTGCCATTTTTCTTGTAGCAGTAACGATTGCTACCAGTAATTTTTTAATTGTAAAAAAGGATGCACAATATCAGCTTGTAAATCGTGCATATAATTTTTGGCAGGCTTCCCAGTATCTGACTTCTGAAGCAAGAAATTATATTATAACGGGAAGACGGGAACACTATGATAATTATGAGAATGAAGTACAGGTAGCAAAAAGACGTGATAAAGCAAAAGAGGAAATGTATCGGATTGGATTATCAGAAATAGAAAAGGATTTAATTGAACAGATTGGAACAATTTCGAATGATTTAGTTCCATTTGAAGAAGAAGCGATGCAGGCAGTTTCTACAATAGGGGATTTTCAGAAGGGAAGAGATATTCTTTATGGGGACTATTATGTAACTGGTCTGCAAAAAATTGAAGAAAATATGACACAGCTTTTTTCTGAAATTGAACAACGTACCGATCGGGAAACGCAGAGAGTATATATCATTACAATTATTTTTTCGGCTGCATCCATTTTTTGTATGGTATGTGTAATCTGGGTACTCTTAATTTTAGTAAAGTTTATTACAAAAGAGTTGCTGAAGCCGGTTTTAAAGGTAAGGGATGCTATGCTGCTGGTTTCGCAGGGAAACTTATCAGAGCCATTGGATTTGCAGTCGGATGAAACAGAGGTTGGAACATTGGCAAAAGCAATACAGGATACCAAGACGTTCTTAAAGGAATTGATTAGTGAAATGGCGGAGAAATTGGTAAAAATGGCAGAGGGAGATTTTACTGATGAATTAGAAAAGAATTATATCGGAGAATTTGCTCCAATTAAAGAAGCCGTTAATCGAATTATAAAGGATTTAAGTACCATGCTCTATACACTTCAGGAGGTTTCCGAACAGGTCAATCAGGGTGCAAGCCAACTTGCTATGGCATCAGAAGATTTGGCAGAGGGAAACACCAATCAAGCGAGTATTGTAGAGGAGTTAGCGGCATCTATGGTAACGATGGAAGAAACTGTCCGTAAAAATGTAGAGGAAGCAAAGGTGACTTCTGAAACGGCACAAGGAGCAGGAGCAGCACTTTTAGAAACCAATCAGAAGTTAGAGGAACTGAAAAGTGCAATTGGGATTATTAGTGATCGGTCTACTCAGATTGGAGAGATTATACAAGTGATTAATGAAATTGCTTCTCAGACTAATCTTTTGGCTTTAAATGCAGCGATTGAAGCGGCACGGGCAGGAGAGGCAGGAAAAGGATTTGCAGTGGTAGCAGAACAAGTAAAAAAACTGGCAAATCAATCTTCGGAGGCAGCAAGCGGAACAACTGTGCTGATACAGGGGACAGTGGATTCGGTAACAACGGGAATACGGCTTGCTGATGAAGTGGCAAATAGTATGAATGGTGTAATGGACGGAGCAAAGATAGCAACTAATGCAATGGAGGATATGGCAGGAACATTGGAGGGGAATTTGCTTTCTATTCAAGAGATTAATAAGGCAGTTAGTCAGGTGGCAAGTGTAGTAGAGAATAATTCGGCTACAGCTCAGCAAACGGCTGCTACCAGTGAAGAGCAGAGTGCTCAGGTGGATACGTTGAATCAGTTGGTAAAGAGATTTAAATTGAAAATGTAGTGGAGAAAGGGCATATTCTTTTGCAGAAAGAGGATATGCTTTTTTTCTTTAATGGGGGGACGCTGAAATCGAAAGGAAGGTCTATTCCGAGCCTGCTTGCGCTTAGCATTTCCTATTTTCATAGCGGACACATAAGGCACGAAAACACAGCAGTACCGTACCTAAGTGCCGATGGGAAATGATGACCCTGCATAGACCTTCCTTTCGATTTCAGCTAGTTCTTCCAGCTTTAAAATTGTATGAGGAGGTTTTATTTTGCTGTAATTATTGTCGAAAGGATATGGACGGGTATATTTTTTTGTCTAATAAAAAAATCATACGGGACTTAATTGTCACATACAATAAATATAACGGAAGAAGGTTGTAGAAAGGGGCAGGAAGTGTGACGGAGATAAAGAGGTTTGTTTCTTATATTTATATGTATAATAGTGGCGTAAAAGGCAGTAATGTTGGTTTTGCAAAGGTGGATTCTAGAAATGGGCAGTGTAAAATTGCAGTCAATATAAAAGGATTGGAATTTAGTAACGGAAAGAGTGAAAAAGTTTATTTATTTTATCGAAAACAGGAAAAAATTTTAGGAATTTATATTGGAAGTTTTCAGATTGTGAATGGGATAGGGGAATTTCAGGAGCAGTTTCAGACGCAGAATATAAAGGCAGCGGATTTGTCTTTGGATGAGATGAATGGGATTTTTATTCGGGAGGAGGATAGAAACGAACGGGTTTTTGCTTCGGGGTGGGATGATTATGCGATTCTTGTAAATCAGTTTTCTGTACATAAGGGAAAGGAGGATGTTGTTTCTGATAGAGAGGAAGGCGGGCTGCTTCGAGTTTCTGAGGTAGAGGAAAAACGGAAAGAACCGGTGATTTTTTTTGATAGAAATTGGAGAAGCGAAGAGCTTGTGGAGGAGCAGCCGGTAGAAGCAGGACAAAAGGAGTTAATTTTGCAGGAGGGTCAGACGGAGAATACGATAGAAGAGAAAGAAGCAGATGCGGATGTAGGTGTAGAAAAAGCATCAGTCGAGATGGTAAAAGCGGATATAGAGGTAGGGACGGATTCTGTTATAAGTCAGGGAGAAGAAACAACTATACCAGAGGTTCAAGATAAGTTAGGCAGTGATTATGAGCAGAAAACAGAAAAACAGAAGGAAGATTTGGAGCGTGAAATTAAAAGAGGGCGAAAAATGGATATTATGCAGAAGGAAGAAGGGGGGAAAGATGTCGAAGAACCTTCCAAGATGACAGAATCTTTTAAGACGAAAGAGGAGGATGGGGAGCAGGATTTTGAGAAGGAAAAGGGAGCAGATGGGGTGGAAACTGCAATTATAGAGGATGCAAATGGAGAACGAAGTAATAAGAAGGTGCATACGACTGAGAATGAGATAGAGAATAAGACGGAAAGAAAGCAGCAGGATTTAGGCAGTGTGCAGGGAAATGGGCTGCTGTGGGGAACGCATACGCCCGGTGCATGGAAGGAAATGAGTTGGGAGGAGTATCAGGAAAAGGAGCAGCAGCTAAGAAAGCAGGTGCAAACCTGTATATATTCCGATAAGAAAAAGCAGGATATGGGAAAACAGGAAAGTTTGGTACAGGAAATGAAACAGCCTGATGTATCAAATACAGTTAATGTAGAGGAAACTGCATGGGAGAAACTCTGTCATCAATTTCCAAAGATTCGGGCTTTTGTAGATGAGCCGGAAAGTCTTTGTCTAAAGATTGATTTACAGGATCTCCGTATGCTGGCGCAGGAAAATTGGGTATTGGGAAGCAATAGTTTTTTGCTGCATGGATATTATAATTTTCGGTATTTGATTTTGACACAGGAAGAGGAGGAATTTGTATTGGGTGTGCCGGGGATTTATCATCCAAATGAAAAAATGATGGCTTCTATGTTTGGGTTTGGAGATTTTAAACCGGTAAAAGATTGTGAGAAGATGCTTGGGCAGTTTGGGTATTGGTGTAAAAAGGTAGCACTTTAGAGAAAAGTTTGTAAGATGAAAGGTTTGTACTTCCCTTTTTTTGTTTTTTGATGTATAATAGCTGTAACTCGGTGTAATACCAAAACGGGATAAAATAAGAGCCGTTGATACGGCGGAATGGAGGATATTATGTTAGTTTCAGCACAGGAAATGCTTCAGAAGGCAAAAGCAGGGAAGTATGCAGTAGGTCAGTTTAATATCAACAATTTAGAGTGGACAAAGGCAATTCTGTCAACTGCTCAAGAGCTGAACTCGCCGGTTATTTTAGGTGTGTCGGAAGGCGCAGGCAAATATATGACAGGCTATAAGACAGTAGTAGGTATGGTAAAGGGAATGATGGAAGAATTAAATATTACTGTTCCAGTAGCACTTCATTTGGATCATGGCGGATATGAAGGATGCTTGAAGTGTGTAGAAGCAGGTTTTTCTTCTATTATGTTTGATGGTTCTCATTATCCAATCGAAGAAAATATTGCAAAGACAACTGAGTTGGTAAAGATCTGCAAGGAAAAGGGATTGTCTTTGGAAGCAGAAGTCGGATCTATCGGCGGAGAAGAAGATGGTGTAATCGGTGCTGGTGAAGTGGCTGATCCACAGGAATGTAAGTCGATTGCTGATTTAGGTGTTACCATGCTGGCAGCAGGAATCGGAAATATTCATGGAAAATATCCTGCAAATTGGAAAGGGTTAAGCTTTGAAACATTGGATGAGATTCAGAAACTGACCGGGGATATGCCTTTGGTACTTCATGGCGGTACTGGGATTCCAGAAGATATGATTAAGAAAGCAATTTCTCTTGGGGTGGCAAAAATTAATGTAAATACGGAGTGTCAGTTATCTTTTGCTGCTGCTACTCGTAAATATATTGAAGAGGGAAAAGATTTGCAGGGAAAGGGATTTGATCCTCGTAAATTGTTAGCTCCGGGTACAGAAGCAATTAAGGCAACCGTAAAGGAAAAGATGGAGCTGTTTGGTTCTGTTGGAAAGGCAGAATAAAGAAAATTGTAAATTTGAAAAAAATACTTGCTTTTTTTTCAATTTTGCGGTATTCTAATGTTCGAAGAGAAAGAATAGGGTTACAGTGATGTAATGGAACAAAGGCGTTCTTGTAGTTGATGCTATAAGAGCGCCTTTTCGTAAGTGAGTAAGGAAAAAGAAGTAAAACAGTAAAGATGGTACAGTTATTGAAGGAGAATGAAAAAATGAGCGAAATTGTAAATGTAGAAAAGATTTTCGGTGAAAATGTATTTACGCTTGGCAAGATGAAAGAACGTCTGACCAGAAAAGTGTTTAATGAAGTAAAGCATGTAATGGAATGTGGCGGGGAATTGTCGCTGGCGGCTGCGGATGTAGTAGCAAAAGCGATGAAGGACTGGGCAGTGGAAAAGGGAGCAACGCATTATACCCATTGGTTTCAGCCTTTAACGGGTATTACAGCGGAAAAGCATGACTCTTTTGTCACTCACCCTGATGAAGAGGGAAAGATGCTGATGGAATTTTCCGGCAAGGAGTTGATTAAAGGAGAGCCGGATGCTTCTTCTTTTCCTTCTGGTGGTTTACGAGCTACTTTTGAAGCGAGAGGTTATACAGCATGGGACTGTACTTCTCCAGCATTTATTAAGCAGGGGGCAATCGGTGCGATTCTTTGTATTCCGACTGCGTTTTGTTCTTATAAGGGGGAAGCGCTGGATAAAAAGACACCACTGCTTCGTTCTATGGAAGCTGTAAGTCAGCAGGCACTTCGGATTGTTCGTTTGTTTGGCAATACAAAGGCAACAAAAGTAACCGCTTCTGTTGGACCGGAACAGGAATATTTTTTGGTAGACAGAAAGAAATATTTACAGAGAAAGGATTTAATTTATACTGGTCGTACTTTGTTTGGTGCGGCTGCTCCAAAGGGACAGGAGATGGAAGATCACTACTTTGGTGTAATCAGAGAACGAATCGGCGGATATATGAAAGATTTAAATGAGGAACTCTGGAAACTTGGGGTAACGGCAAAGACACAGCACAACGAAGTAGCACCTGCACAGCATGAGTTAGCACCGATTTATGAAACAGCCAATATTGCGGTCGATCACAATCAGTTGGTAATGGAAACGATGAAGCGGGTAGCGGAAAATCACGGAATGGCATGTCTGCTGCATGAAAAGCCGTTTGCAGGAGTGAATGGTTCTGGAAAACATGACAACTGGTCTTTGACAACGGACAATGGGGTAAATTTATTAGATCCGGGCGATACGCCAAATGAAAATATTCAATTTTTACTGGTGCTTGCCTGTATCATGAAGGCGGTTGATATTCATGCAGATTTGCTTCGTCAGTCTGCTTCTGATGTAGGAAATGATCATAGATTGGGGGCAAATGAAGCACCGCCGGCTATTATTTCGATGTTTTTGGGAGAGCAGTTAGAAGATGTAGTAAGACAGTTGGTTGAAACGGGAGAAGCAACGCATAGTTTACATGGAGGAAAGCTGCAGACAGGAGTATCTACTTTGCCGGATTTAGAGAAGGATGCGACCGATCGCAATCGGACTTCACCGTTTGCATTTACTGGAAATAAATTTGAATTTCGTATGGTCGGTTCTTCCGATTCGATTGCAAGCCCGAATACTACATTAAATGCGATTGTTGCAGAGGCATTTTGCGAGGCAGCCGATATTTTGGAGCAGGCAGAAGATTTTGAAGTGGCAGTACATGATCTGATTAAGAAGTATATGACGGAGCATC
The DNA here is from genome assembly GCA_910585855.1 of uncultured Lachnospiraceae bacterium. Classification (GTDB taxonomy): domain Bacteria; phylum Bacillota; class Clostridia; order Lachnospirales; family Lachnospiraceae; genus MGBC114844. The sequence continues at coordinate 8,515 of CAJUGZ010000060.1, forward strand.
AGAGGATTGTATTTAATGGAGATGGTTATTCGGAGGATTGGGTAAAAGAGGCAGAGAGAAGAGGTCTTCCTAATATTAAATCTATGGTAGAGGCAACGGCAACGCTGACTACGGATAAAGCGGTTCGTTTGTTTGAAAAGTTTGGTATCTTTACAAAGGCAGAGTTAGAGTCTAGGGAGGAGATTTTATATGAAACCTATGCAAAGAGTATCAATATTGAGGCATTAACCATGGTTGATATGGCAACAAAGCAGTTTATTCCTGCTGTAGTAAAATATACAACGGTATTGGCAAATTCGTTAAGTGCAGTAAAGGAAGCTTGTGAAGAGGCAGATACTAGTGTACAAAAAGAATTGCTGGTAGAAGTTTCAGCATTGCTGGCGGAAGCAAAGAAGGCGCTTGGAGTATTAAATAAGGCAATTAGTCAGGCAGCGGCAGCAAAAGGTGCAAAGGAAATGGCATTTGCTTATAAAGATGTTGTATTTCCTGCTATGGCAGCACTGCGAGCACCGATTGATCAGTTGGAAATGTTGGTGGATAAAGAAGCATGGCCAGTTCCTTCTTATGGAGATTTGATGTTTGGAGTGTAGTTCATATTTCGTTCATACAACATTAAAAAACCTTTTACATTATAAACATGATTTCTTCATGATTCTCCCATATAATCACTTTATTGGCTGAAGCGATAGGAGATATACAACAGAGCCAGTTACATAGTAACTCATTACTATATACTATAAATTTTTTCATAATACGAGCAAGTGAGTCGCTTCGCTTGCTCTCCTCCCTTTTTTGAAAATAGAAGATAGGATTATTTACAGTGTGAAACAGAGTTGTTTCGCACTTTCCTTTTGCATGGATATAAATAGGGGAAAGATTTTTGGATACCCGGACGCCGGATTTTGGAATGGATTCCTTCTGGTTACTCCGCTCTCCAGAAAGTAAGAAGATCTAAGACTTCTGTATTTTTGTGTTTGAAACCGGACGAACCGGTGCGCAATTCGCCCGCATTGCGGGCTAAACACGCACCTTTTTTTGTACGCACTGCTTAAAACGCAGCACGTACAAAAAATTCTAGATAGTAGAGCAGAAGTCTAAGATCTTCTAACTTTCTTACGAAGTCGTAATCAGAAGGAATCCATTCCAAAATCCGGCTGTTTGTTTAGCAGAAAGTTGTTTTGTCATTATTTTTTTAAAATTTGGTATTTTCATATAGAAAACCCTTCATAGGAATGACAATTTAAGCATAGAGTAGGAAAGAGGGAAAAGAAGGGACAAATACTTATATGAATACCATATTTACCATTTGTTCTGAATTGATAAAACATATAGAGCAGTTTCTTTGGGGAAATGCAATGCTTTTGGCATTTTTTTTAGTTGGGCTTTTTTATACGGTTCAGACCAATTTTTTCCAGTTTATTCATATTCGTTTATGGCTGTCTATGACAGTTGGATCACTGACAAGGCAGCAGAAAAAGGAAAAGGGAAAGCAAAGTCTTTCTCCGTTTCAGGCAATGTCAGCGGCGCTTGCTGGCAGTATGGGAATTGGAAATATCGTTGGTGTGGCTGCGGCACTTACCGCAGGAGGACCGGGTGCAATTTTTTGGATGTGGATTTCAGCACTTTTAGGAGCAATGACAAAATATGCAGAGATTGTACTTGGATTTCATTATCGGTATCGGGATAAACAAAAAAATTGGATTGGCGGTCCTATGGTCTATCTAAAAGAAGGGTTAAAGTCTCCCTTTTTATCAGCTTGCTTTTCGGTTATCTGTATTGTAGGTTCTTTTGCAATGGGAAATATGACACAGGGAAATTCAATGGCAGAAATTTTAAATTACACATTTGATATTCCCGTATTGGTAACAGGATTTGTAACAGCGGCTTTAATTGCATTTGTGATTATTGGCGGAGTAGAGCGGATTGGAAAACTTTCCTCTGTTTTGATTCCTTTTATGTCTGTACTTTACATAGCAGCTTGTCTGGTAGTGATTGCAGCGAATATTACAAAAGTACCTGCTGCAGTTTGGTCTATTTTTTCATATGCTTTTCGTCTAAAACCTGTTTTGGGCGGAGTGGGAGGATATTATTTAAAAACAGCACTTCGGACAGGAGTAATGCGGGGCGTATTTTCCAATGAAGCCGGAATCGGGAGTTCGGTAATTGCCCATGCGGCTTCTTCGGCAACAGAAGGAGTCGAGCAGGGGATGTGGGGAATATTTGAAGTTTTATTAGACACTGTAGTAGTTTGTACATTGACAGCATTGGTAATTTTAACTTCCGGGGTTTATGATGTGCAGATTTATCATGCCGTAAACGGACAGGGAATTTTGGCACTGCCGGATGGGGCTACACTTGCTACAGATGCATTTTCTTCTGTACTTGGAAGCTTCGGACAGAGCTTTTTAACATTTGCTACTGTTATATTTGCATTTGCTACAATGATTGCTTGGGCACATTATGGGGAACAGTGTGTCGTTTATCTTTTAGGACAGAAGTATTTATATCCTTATAAGGTAATTTATGTATTTTCGGTTTTACTTGGATGTGTAATGCGGATGGATGTGGTTTGGAGAATTGCAGATAATATGAATGCATTGATGGCGATACCAAATTTAATTGCATTAGCTTTTTTAAGGAAAGTGGTGCTTTTAGATACACAGAATTATTTAGGTCGGATTAAAAAACAATAGAAAAGTGGGTTTTCTTAGAAAGGGGACGCCAAAACCCGAAGGAAGGTCTGCACCGAGCCCGCTCTCGCTTAGCATTTCCTCGTAGCGGACACTAAGGTGCTAAAATACAGCACCCAAGTGTCCGCTACGAGGAAATGCTAAGCGGGAGCGGGCCCGTAATAGACCTTTCTTTCGCTTTCAGCGTCCCCCTTAGACAATTTATTTAAGGGGGTTTTTTTATATTAAGAAGAATATACAATTTTTAAAAATGCATCTTTATCTTTTAAAGCATCTTGTAATAACCCTTGTTTTTGAAGGGATACATAAATAGCAGCAGCTTCTGCCTGACAGTTAATCGATTTTTGCGGATGAAATACAATGTCAGTAAAAGCATCATACTGGGTTAACTGTTCTGTTAATTCTGGATAAGAATGAAGTGCATTGATATAGAGCCAATGATAAAAATAAGTTTTAGGTTCGGTTGGAAATATGTTTCCGTTGAAGGTAAAAGAAAGAATTTTTCCGCTGTTTTTTAGGCGTTCGTCTTTTTTTGCCGCTTTTGAGGAAGCCTCTAATAAGTCAAGATAAGGACCTCCTTTTTCGAAAATTTTACCGGCTTGAAATGCAGATTCTACAGAACAGGTTTTTCCGTTTTGTAATGGAAGCATAAGATGAAATGCACTTAATTTTACTCCTAATTCGTCTTCCGATTTGCTGGAGATTTCTAAAATTCTTTTTTCTTTATGTTTTTTTAAGTATACCTGATGCAGGCTCGTAATGCATTTCTTTTTTTGTTTATCGGAGAAACCATTAAAAAATTCAAATTCGGTATCTTCACGGATACAATAGCGTTGATCGAGTACTACAACAAATACAGGTCGAATTGCCAAATTATCACCTCCTATTAGATAAAATAATATTTTTTGAAGAATATAATACTTTTTTATTATATTCTTTTTCTTTCTGTTATGCAATGGTAAAATAAAATAGGGATTATTTATTGTGATATTAATTATTTTCTAGAAAACATAAAATAGTTGTGATAGAATAATTATTGTAAAAAGAAAGGTTTTAGGATTGGAAGGGAGTTGTACTTATGATATATTTTACTTCGGATTTGCATTTTTTTCATGATAAAATTATAAAACATGTCAATCGCCCTTTTTTGGATTATAAGGATATGAATGATACGCTGATAGATAATTGGAATCGTATAGTAAAGGCAGCCGATGAAGTTTATATTTTAGGAGATATCACTATGAAAGGGGCAGTATATGCTTCAGAGGTTCTGTCACAGCTAAAAGGAACAAAATATTTAGTGAAGGGAAATCACGATGGTTTTTTGGACAATCCAGAGTTTGAAAGGGAAAGGTTTTTTGTATGGGTAAAAGATTATTATGAATTGACTTATCAGAATACCCGGTTTATTTTATGTCATTATCCTTTTTTAGAGTGGAATGGGTTTTATAAAGGGACAATCCATCTGCATGGACATCAGCATAATCATGAAGACTATAATTATCGTAATTTAGAGCAAAAGATTCGCCGCTATGATGTAGGAGTGGATGCAAATTGGATGAAACCAGTTAGTGCAGAAGATATTATTGTGTTTTTTCAGATGATGCAATAGGAAAGTGTTTTATTTTTTGTTATTGTGATAAATGTTGACAATAGAAAGAGAGGAGTATTTTAAATGGTGAAAGAAACAATATTGACAATGGTAAAGGGAGATATTACGAAAGATCATGGAGTGCAGGCAATCGTAAATGCTGCAAATACAAGTCTTTTAGGCGGGGGTGGTGTGGATGGTGCAATTCATCGTGCTGCAGGTGTGGGATTGTTAGCAGAGTGTTGGCTTTTGCATGGCTGCAAAACAGGAATGGCAAAAATTACAAAAGGTTACCGCCTGCCGTGTGAATATATTATTCATACACCCGGACCTCGTTGGAATGGGGGAAATTCAAAAGAGAAGGAGCTTTTGACATCTTGTTATCAATCGAGTTTGGAATTGGCTGTGGAGAATGGAATACGAAGTATCGCATTTCCTTCGATTTCTACAGGGATTTATCATTATCCGCTTGAGGAGGCAGCAAAAATAGCTGTTAGTACAGTGAAGGAGTTTATTGCGAAACATCCGGGAGAATTAGATATAGTAAAATGGGTACTTTTTGATGACAGAACATTTGAAGTGTATAAAAATGAATTGGAATACGAAGAAATGTAGCAGGTTGGAGTGTTTTTATGGCAGTATTGCTGCAGAAAGAAGGAAAAAATGTCAATAGAAAGAGTAAAAGCATATTTTAAAAACTATGGTATAGAGGGAAGAATTCAGGAATTTGATGTATCTAGTGCAACAGTAGAGCTTGCTGCTGCTGCACTTAGCTGTGAGCCGCAGAGGATAGCAAAGACACTTTCTTTTCAGATAGAGGATCGTACGATATTGATAGTAACGGCTGGGGACAGGAAGATTGATAATGCCAAATATAAGGCACAGTTTGGTGCAAAAGCAAAAATGCTTTCACCAGAAGAGGCAGAAGTACGAGTTGGTCATGCAGTAGGTGGTGTATGTCCGTTTGCGGTAAATGATAGGGTAGAGATTTATTTGGATCAGTCGTTAAAACGTTTTGATACAGTTTTTCCCGCCTGCGGCAGTTCGAATAGTGCGATTGAACTTACGATTTTGGAATTGGAAGAGTATTCTGGTTACATTAAGTGGGTGGATGTTTGTAAAAGTAAATAAATTAGGAAAGTTACTTTATTATCTGTTATATAATATTAAGTTTCAAAAGCCTAATTGCGGATAATTAGGAAAATATTTGATAATATGGTATATATAACATATAATGATATTTTCTGGATGAGGAAGAACCGGTTAAAAAGAATTACAATAAGAGGAAACGTGTTTCTAGAGGGTTGTTTCGGAGCAGCAATAGAATAGAAATCAATGCCGACATAAATGCACCGTATCAGATATTAAAAAAAGTATTCCCGGCAGCGTATGCGAACGGGATAGAGGGTGTGGTATTGATAACATAATCTGAAAGTTTAATTAGTTTTTATTTAGTTGTAAGTCTGAAAATACAGAGTGAAAGTTAATATAATGCTTGACATGCTGTAAAAAGTGGGATATAATAATTATCGACATATGACGGAAATAATCCAAAAAAGGAGTTGATTTTTTGGCAAGACCGCAGCGTCCTAGACGGGTATGTGAAGAACCAATGTATTATCGTTTTTCTCCTGATGGGATATCGAGCGGAAAACCGGTTGTACTTACAGTAGATGAATATGAAGTAATCCGTTTGGTGGATTTTGAGAAAAAGACACATCAGCAGTGTGCGGTTTTGATGGATATTTCTCGTACAACAGTTACGGAAATTTATGAAAGCGCACGCTGTAAAATAGCAGAGTGTTTGGTAAATGGCAGAGAACTTTTTATATCTGGCGGACATTATCGTCTTTGTGACGGAACATTGGGCTATTGTAAAAAGATAGACTGTAGACAAAAACGTTTTTGCGCTGAAGAATGTATTTATCAAAGTGTTTTGGAAAAGAAAGGAGCAGGCAGTATGAGAGTTGCAGTAACTTATGAGGATGGAATGATCTTTCAGCATTTCGGTCATACAGAGCAGTTTAAATTTTATGATGTAGAAGAGAAAAAAATTGTAAAGGAACAAATAGCCGATACTATGGGAAATGGACATGGCGCATTGGCAGGATTTTTGAAAGCAAATCAGGTAGATGTTTTAATCTGCGGCGGAATTGGAGGCGGTGCGCAGAGTGCGCTTGTTCAGGCAGGGATTCAGCTTTATGGAGGTGTTTCAGGCAGTGCGGATGATGCAGTGGCTGCATGGATAGAGGGAACACTGGGATATAATCCAGATGTACAGTGCAGCCATCACAATCATAGCTGTCATGGTCATGGTGATTCTTGTGGAGAAGAGAAACATGGCTGTTCTGGGAATTAATGAATTAGAAAAGTAATTGAAAAGAATAAAAATAAGGGCTGCGAGGGCAGTCCTTATTTAGAGTTTATAGGAAGGGAAACGCTGAAATCAATTTGATGGTTTCTGGGATTTTGAGCAGAAACAATTAATAGTCAGATAATTATAAGTTATTATATCATTTATAAAAAAGGAGAAATTGTTATGATGCCAAAAAAGATTCCATTTCATAAATGGAATGATATTCTGGGATTTCAAACAGCACAGGAAAGTGTTGAGATTTTGTTTTATCCTGTTGAAGTACCAGATTCTGAGAAAGAATTATTTTTGCATCATAAGCCTTTGAGCCGTTATCGGCAGGCTTATGAAGATGTACTTAGCAATTTTATTACTATGGGAGAATTTACATATGAGTTGTATTTGGCAACACCTTATTTTGTGGAAATTTATGAGAAATGGAAGCAAAAACAGGACTTTCAGTGGCAGTTTTTGTTTGTGTCTTTAATTGGTGCTTGTCTTGCTACTGATTTTCCGTATAATCATTTTAGTAAGAAATTGAATGAAAGTTTGCCAAAGGAGATTATTGAGAACCATTTGTACAGTGTGAAAATAATGCAAGAACAAACTAAGGCATTTATTTCAGATCATTTTGAGAAGCTGAAGCAGTTAAATCATACAGAGGCACAGTATTTTTGTCAATGTCTGTTTGCGATTTTAGGAGATCGGGAAGCATCTTATATATTTTTTTTGAGGAATTTTAATGGATGTTCGATTGTATGTCCTTATTGTATTGATTCGGATGAAATTTGTTATGAGTTTGACTGGAATAAGATAAATGAAGAGTCTACATGTAAACTGCCTTTTCACTATAGCGATGCAGCCGGTCATTGGTATATGAGAGGTGATAAATCTATATGTAAACCGCCAAAGGAGATTTGCCTTGCTCCTTCTGCTATTGGGCAGTGGGATTGGAAATCGTATGATAACGATTATGTTTGGTTTAGCAATTTGCTGTATTTTTTAGGAAATGAAGAGAGTGCTAAAAAATTGTCTTATTATTACGGGGTGTTTACTTGTCCAAACTGCGGCAAAACAAGTATAGTAATGGATTTGGCAAAATATACAATGATTCAGAATACGGAATCAGATCTGTAGAGTTTTATATTTAATATCCGAGTGTAGTAGTAGGCTTTCGTAGAGTATTCCACTCTATGAAAACAGATTTTAAGTGGATTCTCTGCTTGATATGATAGCCGTTCTGGTAGGATTTGTCAAGAGTGAATTAATTCTTTCGAGGGGGGACGCTGGATTTTGGTTTTCCTGTTGGTCTGCTGTTCCGCTCTTCGGGAAGTAAGAAATTCTAAGACTTCTGCCCTTTTGTGTATCCAACCGACCGAACCGGTGCGCAATTCGCCCTTATTTCAACCGAAACATGACTGGTATAAGGAACGATTTTCTCTATGATAAGGTGCTGCTTTCTCTTTTATATGGGCTAAACACCATAGACGAGAACTTAACGAAAAACCATATAAAATAGTGGATTC
>CAJUGZ010000061.1 GCA_910585855.1 uncultured Lachnospiraceae bacterium
GTTGGATGAACCGAAATCAGAAGCCGTAGACTTTCTTACCGTTTGGAGCGGAGCAAGCAAAGGACAGCAGCAAACCGCCTCTTGCGTCCGGTGAAAGCAACCCTTTTTCGGCAGTATCTTATCTCCAAAAGCCAAATAAAAGATAGAAATGGGATAAATTTACAAAGCTGCAAAAGTGTGAAATTGTTGATTGGTATGCGATTTTCATTTTTTATAAAAATTTTACTTGGTAAGTTTACCCTGAATGTTTTGAAAAAAATATTGACAGGTATTAAAATTTGTGCTACTATATCTGAGTGTAAAAACTGCCTAAGACAGTAGGTGCAAAAAGCGTAAAGGGAAAACCGCCTACCGAGGTCAATATAAGAGAGAACATAGTAGGATTTTATATGTTTTAAGCCTTATAGCCTTGCTGTCTGATGCAGCAGGGCTTTTTATATACATGGGTAGGGGAAAATTTTTACCTTACTTGATTTGTGTATATTTACAGGGAAAATAGATCTGTTTGCAGTATGTGGATAGTATAGCAGATAGGAAACTGTTTTTTTTGTTGGATAAAAAAACAGTATGGCTGGCAGAAAATGGATGTTGACGGCAGGTATTATATGTGGGCAGCCACAGAAAATCTAGGAAAGGAAAAGCTAAATTAGATAAAACATATATGGTTTTGTATATGTTTTAGTAGCAGGGATACCACTCATGGCTAAAGTTGAGATTAAGAAACCTATCATAGATGAGATTTCTGAATTGCTGAACGGGGCTCAGGCTGCAGTGATTGCTGATTATCGTGGACTTACCGTAGAACAGGATACACAGCTTCGGAAGCAGTTAAGGGAGGCAGGCGTTGTTTATAAGGTATATAAAAATACCATGATTCGCTTTGCAATCAAGGGAACTGAATTTGAAGCATTAGATTCTCATTTAGAAGGGCCGACAGCGATTGCTGTATCCAAAACGGATGCGACAGCACCGGCAAGAATTTTATTTAATTTTGCTAAGACAGCACCGGCTCTTGAGTTAAAAGCTGGTGTCGTGGACGGAACTTATTATGATGAAAAAGGTATTAAAGTAATTGCAACAATTCCGTCTAGAGATGAATTGCTGGCGAAGTTTCTTGGAAGTATTCAATCTCCAATTACAAACTTTGCTCGTGTTATTAAGCAAATTGCAGAAAAAGGCGAGTAAGAAAAGTATAGTAAGATAAAAACTAAGAGTAAATAAAAAAAAGAAAGGAAAAGCTATAAAAGATAAGCCAATTAAAACGTATAGAATGACAGAATAGAGTTTATACGGAATGGGAAATCAAGAGATAGCAGGAAAATAACAATGACAACAGCAGAGATCATTGAAGTAATTAAGGGTTTGACTGTATTAGAGTTAAATGATTTAGTAAAAGCTTGTGAAGAAGAATTTGGTGTATCCGCAGCAGCAGGTGTAGTAGTAGCAGCACAGGGAGCAGCACCTCAAGAAGAGGAAAAGACAGAGTTTGATGTAGAATTAACAGAAGTTGGTTCAGAGAAGGTTAAGGTAATTAAGGTTGTTCGTGAAGCTACCGGATTGGGATTAAAGGAAGCAAAAGAAGTAGTAGATACTGCTCCAAAGGCAGTAAAGACTGGTGTTTCCAAGGAAGAGGCAGAGGAATTAAAGAAGAAGTTAGAAGAAGTTGGTGCAAAAGTTACATTAAAGTAAACAAAATCTGTAAAATAATAACAGAATATGTTTTGATTCGTGTAGAAAGTCCAAAAGCAGCAGAAGACTGTTTTTGGGCTTTTTTGTTTTTTTGGAGAATTGATAAAAAAATTTTGTTAGAGATAGGATTTTTTTTCGTCTATAATAGTGAAAGATCTTTGTAACAGGGGGTGGAGTATGTGGAAGATAATCAGATTATTGAGCTTTTTTGGCAGAGGAGTGAGAAGGCAATTCAAAAGACAAATGAGAAGTATGGTTCTTATTGTTATATGGTTGCCAATCGGATTCTTATGAATCATCAGGATTCTGAGGAATGTGTAAATGATACGTGGCTTCGGGCATGGAATGGAATTCCGCCACAGCGTCCGAAGCGGTTTCAGCCGTTTTTGGCTAAGATTACACGAAATCTTGCATTTGATCGGTATAAGGCAAGAAAAGCCGGAAAGCGTGGGATGGGAGTGTTAGAGGAGGTACTGGATGAATTAGAAGAGTGTATTAGTGCAAGTACGGATGTGGAAGAGGAAATTTTAGGAAAAGAGTTAGAAGAAAGTATTCGCCGTTTTGTGCAGACACTTTCAAGGCGGGAGAGTGATATTTTTATTAGACGATACTTTTATGTGGAATCTACGGATCAGATTGCAAAAAGGTTTTCTTTAAAGGAGAGCAATATTTTGATGATTTTATCTAGAACAAGGAAAAAACTTCAGGTTTATTTGGAGAAAGAGGGGTATCGGATATGACAAAGGAGCAGCTTTTTGAAGCGATGGTCGGGATTGATGAGAAACAGTTAGAACACAGTGAAAGGGTAAGAAGGAAGTCTTTTTTGTGGGTTTCATGGGGGGCAGCCGCTGCCTGTATCGGGCTGCTTGGAGCAATGACAGTCAATCAGTATTCGTCTTTATTTATGCGGGATATTATGCAGGATAGAAAGAGTCTGGTAGCGGGTGTTTTGGAGGAGAGCAGATTGGAGGAAATGAGTGACTTTGAAATTTGCAGCAGTCTGTCGGAGCAAGAGATGCTTTCGATAGAATCTGCAGAAATAAAGGAAAATACAGAAGATATAAAAACTTTGGAAATATCGGAAATCGGAAAGGGCAGTTTTCGAATCAATGGGGTACAATATATACCGATTGCATATGAGGAATATCAGGATTATGGGCTGGTGCTGGTTAGCCAAGAAGAATTGTCTAGGAAGCAAAATAGCAGTTCAAATTCTGCAGATAAGGCTTTTTCTGAAACAATAAGTTTGATTTTGGAGGAGGATTTAGGGGAGCAGATAGGAGTAATTGAAGAGTGTGAAGAGGAAGTATTGGCTGGATGCGCTGTTTATCAGTATGCTTCTTTTTCAAAAGAGGAAATCTGTATTGTACAGATTGGAGATAGTTATCAATTTTATAAAAGAGATACTTCTTTTATAGAAGAAGAGGAGTAGATTAGTTGATTTGGAATAGGAGGTAAAATAGAATGAAAGAATTAAAGCAAATTTTATTAAAAGCAGTTGGTGTTTTTTTGGTATTGGGCCTGACAGGGTGCGGATTGGAAAACAGTACAAATAAGGAAAGTGCAAATAAAGAAAGTCCAAGCCAGCAAATTTCAGAATCAGATACGATAAAACCGGAAAAGGAGAAAACAGTAGCTGACGGATTACAAAGGGAAGTGGGAACGGAGCAGGAAATTCTTTTGGCAACAGTAGTAGAATTGGAAGAGCAGTCGGTTATTGTGAAAGTAGAAAAAGAGGAATGGGGGACAGAGAATCGGGTTCGAATCGGAAAAAATGAAGTGGTTTCTGAAGAGGGGATGCCTAAATTAGAGGTTGGAGATTTGATTCAGATTGTGTATAATGGATGTGTAAAGGAAACATATCCAGCTCAATTAGGAACGATATTTGCAGTATATCGGCAGGAAGAACAGGAATCGGATATAAAAACAGTAGAAAATAGCCGTCAATATGCCAGTATCAAACTGCAGCTTCCAAGTGATTGGGATTATGAAATGATTCCGGCGGAACATGAGAAACCAAATCAAACAGATACTGTTTCAAATTTTGGGATTTGCTTTTTTCCTGCACAGGAAACGGAAATGAGATTAGAACTGGTGTATTGGGCAGATAACTTTGGAATATGCGGTACAGGAGTAACAGAGGAGGAGGTTGATTTTGAAAACGGAATGAAGGCAAGACAGTATACGGAAACGATAGAGGGGAATCTTTGGATTACACTTGTTTATCAGGATTTGCCGGGAACGTATGTATTGAGCGGCGGTATACCGGAGGAGTTATGGGAAAAGTATCAGCCTGCAGTAATGGAGATATTAGAACAGGCAGAGTTTGGGACAGGAAAGGAGTAGACCATGAAAAAACGAGGATGGGTGATTGGGTTGTGTGCTGCAGTGGCTGCAGGAGTGGTATTATCATTATTTCGGTATACAAAATCAGAAGATGAGATAGCAGTAAAAGGAGCGGATTTAATGGAAGGGATTCAGAAAAACAGGGTAGATACACAGGTAAACATGACAAAAGACGGGGCAGTGGTTCTGTCTGATTTTGGAGTTCGTCTGCTGCAGAATTTGGGCAAAGAAAAACAGAATTGTTTGATTTCACCGTTTTCTGTTATCTATGCACTTGGAATGACTGCAAATGGAGCACAGGAGCGGACTTTGGAACAGATGGAGCAGGTTTTTGGTATAAAGAGAGAAGAATTAAATGCTTATTTACATGCATATGCAGAGGCACTGCCAAAAGGCAAAAAGTATAAACTTTCTATTGCAAACAGTATTTGGTTTAAGGAAGACGAAAATTTTAAAGTAAATCGGGATTTTTTGCAGACAAATGCAGACTGGTATGGATCAGAGATTTATAAACAGCCTTTTTCCCCGGATACGGCAGATCAGATTAATCATTGGGTAGACGAGCATACCGATGGGATGATTCCTGAGATTGTTTCTGAAGTGCCGGAAGATGCGATTATGTATCTGGTCAATGCCCTTGCTTTTGATGCGGAATGGGAAATGATTTATAAGGAATCGCAGATACAGGAAGATACTTTTACAACAGAGGATGGCAGAAAGCAGCAGACAGAGATGATGTATTCTACGGAAAAGCAGTATTTAGAGGATGAGAATACAACTGGATTTTTAAAATATTATTCAGGAAAAAAGTATGCTTTTGCAGCACTGCTGCCAAAAGAAGGGGTTCGTATGGAGGACTATATTGCTTCTCTTACCGGGGAGAAGCTGCAAAAGATTTTACAGAATCCCGTATCTATTTCTGTAAATGCAGCGATACCTAAATTTGAATGTAAATATGAAACAGAATTAGCAGAAGTATTTCGGGGTCTTGGAATGACCGATGCATTTGATGCTGAAATGGCAGATTTTACTGGAATTGGTTCTTATAAAAATCAAAATATATTTATTAATAAAATTTTGCATAAAACCTTTATCGCTGTAGATGAAAAAGGAACACGGGCAGGAGCAGCTACAGCAGTAGAAATGGTGCGGGGGCTGGCTTTAATAGAGGAAAAAGTGGTTTATTTAGATCGGCCTTTTGTTTATCTGCTGATTGACTGTGAGGAAAACGTGCCTTTATTTATCGGAACTTTAATGGAAGTTGAGAATAAAAATTGAGAAAAACTTGAGATTTTTTTGCAAAAATAGAATAAAGAAACATTAGAATCAAAGGTCTATTCTAACTAAACATATTTTCGTTTAGCTAAAATAGACCTCTGATTTTAGAAGAATACAGAGAAACAGGGGGTATAAAATTTGAATCAGAAAATTTTAATTGTAGATGATGAACCGGGAATGGTGGAAATGATAAAAAGTTATTTTTCCAGACAGTATACGGTTTTTACTGCCTGCAGCGGAAAGGAAGCACTGCAGATTCTTTCAAATACAAAACTGCCGGATTTGATTTTATTAGATATCAATATGCCAGAAATGGATGGATTAACGGTTTGTCAAAGGATTCGGAAGTTTGTTTCCTGCCCTATTTTATTTCTTACGGCTCGTATCGAAACTGCGGATAAAATTGCAGGTTTTCAAGTCGGAGCAGATGATTATATCGTAAAACCGTTTGACTTAGAAGAACTGCAGGCAAGAGTGGCAGCACATCTTAGAAGAGAACAGCGCAGATCAGATACAATAGCGGTGCGGTATTTTGGGGAATTAACGATTGACTATTTGGCAAGAACAATTCAAATTTCTGGAAATTTAGTAAATTTGTCAAGACGGGAATTTGATATTGTTGAGCTGCTTTCTCTCCATACAGGACAAGTTTTTGACCGGGAGCGGATATATGAGATAATTTGGGGATATGATCGAGAAGGAAACAGCGATACGATTATGGAGCATATCCGAAAGATTCGGGCAAAGCTGTCAGTTTATACTTTTCATAATTATATTGAAACGGTTTGGGGGTGTGGCTATAAATGGAATGGCTAAAAAATATGAAGCTAAAAAAGGCATTTGTTTTAATTACCTGTTTTTTTCTTTTACTGTCGTTAGGTCTGGTAGTTTTAGTAAAAGCAATTTGTGAAATGATTCGTGGGAAATATATTTTAAGCGGAGTTGTTATCTATATGGACAGTACAGGGTTAAAAACGGATTTTTTAGAACCGCCTTCTGTATTTTGGCAGAGGGCAGTAGTAATATTAGACGGTATCTGGATTGTATCTTGCGTGTTGATTCCTGCTTTTGGCATGGCGGCAGCAGGAGCTTTTTTTTATTATTTAAAGTGCAAAAGACCGATTGAACTATTGCGGGACGGAGCAGAAAAGATTCAAAACCATACATTGGATTTTCAGATTCCTGTGGTTTCAGAGGATGAGCTAGGACAGCTTTGTCGGATTTTTGAAAGTATGCGTGCAGAATTGCTGTATTCAAATCAAGAGCTTTGGAAACAGGCAGAGGAGAGAAAACGATTAAACGCAGCATTTTCACATGATTTGCGAAATCCGATTACCATATTAAAAGGGACAGTAAAGATGCTTCGGGAGGGGATACCAGATGAGCAGGCGATAGATAGACTGGAATGTTATATTTTACGGATAGAACAGTATATTGAGGCAATGGGGCAGATTCAGCGGCTCGATCAGATGCCCGTGAAGGCAGAAGAAATAGACGAAACAAAATTAAAAAAAGAATTAGAAGAAACCGTTCGGATGCTTGCCTTTGGTATTTCAACAAAAGTGTCGGTTTCTTTTGATAAAAAAATTTCGATTGATCATGGGATTTTTTTAACAGTAGCTGAAAATTTAGTTGGAAATGCAGGGCGGTATGCACGAAAACAAATAGAAGTTTCTGTAGAGATACAGGATGGATTTTTGCGATTGTCAGTGGAAGATGATGGGGGAGGATATCCGATAAAAATACTGCAGGACGGTCCAAAACCGTTTGGAAAAATCGGGGAAGATGCAGAGCATTTTGGAATGGGATTGTATAGCTGTCAGATACTTTGTATCAAACATGGAGGAGAAATTCAGCTTGCCAATACGGATAAAGGGGCGGCTGCCGTGGCTATGTTCCAAATACTGGATAAAAATAGATAAAATAAATTGAGCGTTTTTTGAGATTTTAGCCTTATACTTTTTTTATTGCAGGAGGGGACGCTGGAATTCGAAGGGAGGGGGACGCTGGAATCCGAAGGGAAGTCCGCTCCGAGCCCGCTTTCGCTTAGCATTTTCTATTTTCATAGCGGACACATAAGGTGCTAAAATACAACAAGACAGTACCTAAGTGCCGATGGGAAATGATGACCCTGCGCAGACCACCCTTCGGATTCCAGCTATGCCTACCAGCCGGAAAATAGTGTTGTGATGAAAGCCTGTGATAAAAATTTACGTTAAAAATTTGTAACAGAAATCTGCAATAAGAATTTGGTTTAAGTGAAACTCAGACGGAGCGGAGTATAGTTTGTCTGTATGGAGGAGGAAATTTTATTGGTATAAGAGTCTGTTAAGTATCTTCTTAAATGCAATTTTTTCGCTGTATTTAAGAAATTTTTATTTTATATTACAGTGAGAAAATATTGTTATTGATTTCAAAATTAGTATATATCGGGATACTAAATAGGCTTTAAAAAATTTTATTAACGGTAGTTTTTTAGCAGAGGTGAAATGGTTTGGATTTTTTTGAAGTTGTGATAAGAGAAAATCGGCAAATTGAAATTTTACATACAATATAAGTAAAAAGAGGTATATTTAGCCTGAATTTAGGGAAAAGGATATTTCTGGCTGGAATACACAGCCGAAATCGAAAGGAAGGTCTACGCAGGGTCATCATTTCCCGTCGGCACTTAGGTGCTGTATTTTAGCACCTTATGTGTCCGCTACGAGGAAATGCTAAGCGAAAGCGGGCCCGGAGTGGACCTTCCTTTCGATTTCGGCGTCCCCCCTATTAAGAAATATGGATTGAATTGCAGTTTTTTATTTTATTGTTGGTAGGAAAGGGTTTTATTTATGAAAGTGACAGCAAAGGGTTTAACCAAAGTTTATGGCAGTGGCAATAGTAAAGTAGTAGCTTTGGATCGGGTGGATTTAGAGATTTTAGAAGGGGATTTTATTTCGATTGTAGGACCTTCCGGCAGTGGGAAGAGTACATTGTTTCATCTTTTGTCTGGGTTAGACAGACCTACTTTTGGCAGTCTTACTTATGATGGAAAGGAAATTTATGAGATGACGGATAAGGAGTTATCGGTGTTTCGGCGTCAGAAAATTGGGTTTGTTTTTCAGCAGTTTCATTTGCTTCCGGTGCTGACGGCAAGAGAAAATATTTTGATGCCTGTTCTTTTGGATCGAAAGCGACCAGATGAAGAGTATTTTGAACGGCTTGTAAAGATGCTTGGGATTTGGGATCGGATGGCGCATTTGCCAAGCCAGCTTTCTGGAGGACAGCAGCAGAAGGTTGCGATTGCACGAGCTTTGATTGGTCAGCCGGATTTGATTTTTGCAGATGAACCGACCGGAAATTTGGACAGTAAAAATGGGGGAGAAGTGATGGAAATGTTAAAGGAGATTTGGAAAAAGACCGGAAAGACTTTGGCGGTTATTACTCATGATAATCGGATTGCACAGATGGCAAATCGGCAGTTTTGTATTGTAGATGGTGTTCTTTCGGAGGTGGGGATAGAATGAGGGTTTATTATGGATTGGCGTGGAAGGAGATTTTGGCACAGAAGATGACTTCTTGTTTGATTTGGATTGCGGTTCTTCTTTCGGCTATGATGACAACCGTGATAGGGCAGTCGATAGGGATTCTTTCTGTTATGCGGGAAAAGCAGGCAGTTGCGATTGGAGGGGAACGCTATGCTTCTTTTGTACAGATGGATGAGGAGCAGGTGCGGAAATTGAAAGAGGATGAACGGATTTCTTATGCCGGGGTTTCGGTTTCTCTGGGGAGTTTGAAGCTGAATCAGGCTTTGACGTTGGGATTGGTGGAGTATTGGGGGGATAGTTTGGAACATTATCCTGCTTTTTCTAGATTGAAGGAGGGACGGCTGCCTAAACAGGCGATGGAAATTGCTCTTTCAGAAGATGTATTGGAATTTTTGGGGTTTGACGGGAAGATAGGGGATTCGATTACTTTGCCTGTGTCAAAGGCGCTTCGGCATGGAATAGAGATAGAGTCGTTTGATTATTCGGCAGAATTTATTCTTACTGGAATTACGGAAAGCAATTATTTGGGGTATACATGGGGAAGTGTGAATGGAATTGTAGGGGAGGGGACGGCAGAAAGGGTTTTGCCGGATTCTTATTTGTATTATACGGTGGATATTTGCACTAAGAAGAAACAAGATTTTCAGGAGGTGATGAATGATTTGTGTTTGCAGTTACAGGTGCATGAATTGGATACTATGTATAATACGGTTTACTTAAATGCACTTGGGATTTCGTTTGATTCGGAGGCAGCGGATATTGAGGTTTCGGATCAGGGATTTTCTTTTTTGACTGCTGCCGGGGTTTTGATAGGAGGGCTGCTGCTTTTGGCAGCAGGGCTGGTGATTTATAATATATTAAAGATTGCCGTATCGAAACGGATTTTGCAGTATGGAACGCTTCGGGCAATCGGAGCAGAAAGGGGACAGCTTTATCTGATTGTGACAATAGAGGTTTTTTTGTATTGTCTGGTTGGGATTCCGATCGGGATATGGTTTGGACTTTTGGCGGCGAAGGGGGTTTTGACGGCAGCGGTTAGTTTTTTGTCACCAGATATTTTTTTGGTGCAGAGTGAGTTGGAACTGCAGCAGTTGATTGCGCAAAACAGTACAGGCAGAATAGAATTTTTGCTGATTAGTGTGGGAATTACACTGCTTTTTGCTTATCTTGCGGCACTTCCGGCAGCCTATTTTGCAGCAAATCTATCGCCGATTGCAGCACTTTCTAAAGGGAATAAAACTGTTTTTTGCAGAGGGCGGCGGGTGAAGAGGATTCGAAATTTTGAGGCTTATTATGCTTGGCTGAATCTTAGGAGAAATCGTGGGCGGACAGTAATTACAATTTTATCGCTGGTGATGAGTATTGCTGTTTTTATTGCTTTGCAGGGGGTTCTGTCACTTGTGAATGTGGCAAATTCAAAAGAAATAGAACATTTTGGAGATTATTTGCTGGTAAATGAATTGGGGGGATTTTCTTTTTCTGATCTAGAGGAGTTAGAAGCGGATGAAAATATAGAAGCAGTAGCAGCAATGCAGTTTTCTATTTATGAGCAGAATGAGGAACAAAAGGCGGAAGGAATTTTACTTGGATTTGATCTGCAGGCAGGGGAAACGTTTCAAGTAATTGGACTGAATGAGCTTTATATGGAATATTTTTTTGGAAAGTGGCTGTCTGCAGAGCAAATGGAGGTTCTTTTGGCAGGAAAGGGCTGTGTGGTTCGCAATCCGATTCCGATTGTCTATCAGGGAGAAGAGCTTCCTTATACTAGTTTTTCTGCTGGTGACAGGATTGAAGTATCGGGAAAAGAATTAGAGGTTTTATATACATTAGATGGATATGATGCCTATTTGAGTGTGGGGAACAGTGGATTTTATAATGGAGTGCAGGTAGTTGTAAATGAGGATTTGTATACAGAACTGACAGGGAAAGAGGATTATGCAGAACTTCTGCCTGTTTTGGAAGAGGGAGGCAGCCGGGAAGGTGCAGATTTGGCAGTGAATAGAGTTTGTCAAAGGGTGTTAGGGAGTACCTGTCTTTCTTATGAGGAGGCGGATCGGCAGTTGGAAGAAAGTTTTGCTCAGACAAATCTGCTTGCTTGGGGACTGATTTTATTGATTGGACTGATTGGAGTGCTGAATATTATTAATACTGTTTATACTAATATTTATACTCGAGTTGTGGAAATTGGTGTGCAGAGGGCGATAGGCATGAGTTTAGAAGGGATTTACCGGACATTTTTATGGGAAGGTGTTTATTATGGGGGAATTGCAGCTTTGATTGGCGGAGGAGTTGGATATCTTTGTCTGATTTTTGTAGAAGCAGCAAAGGTAAATGAAATTGGTTTGATTCCTTTTCCTTTGCTGGCTATGGCGGAGGCGGCTTTGGTTTCCATTTTGGTCTGTCTGGCAGCTACTTGGATTCCTTTGTGGAAGATTCGGCGGATGAATATAGTGGAATCGATGGAAGCAGCAGAATAAGCAGTTTCTAACTGTTTAGTATAATATGATGCGCACAGCTACATTAAGGAAATATGCCGCTTTGCGGTTGGTGTAATACTTACGGCAGATTTTATTTATCGTGAGTATAATAATGCCATCCTAATATCATGAACTCTGGCATTTCTGTATCCATTTTTGCCTTTATTAAACTATATCATATTTCTTCAAAGCTGATTTCTGTATTATTTGTTAAGATGATATTAGGTAAAGTTGATGGGAGATCAAGGATATGAGGAAGAGGAACGACTGCAGATACAGCAAAAGCTGAGTCAGGATCATCAATATGAACTAAGAGTTGCCATGATTTATGCAGAATGTGAGAGAAGACAAGAGAGGATAGAAAATCAGCAGGATATCGTTTCCGTTTCTTCTATACAAAAGAAGGAGATAAGGGAAGTTTTGCAGGAAAACAGAGCTTTGCTTTTGCCCTATTATCAGTTACTTTCTTTTTTACACTGGTGTGATAAAAAGATTGGACAGATATTTTTGAGAAATCGTCTATGGGGGAATGGTATTGTTTGTGCTATCTTTAGAGAGATATGGGGAAAAACTGTCACTTTTACAAAGAAAATGGGTGATAGAATTTTATCAAAAACAGCCAGAAGGGAAACGGAAAAAGAAATTGGCAAAACGGATGGTAATGTATGGAAGTCGATTGTTTTTATAGTAATTTTGCAGGGAGAGAGTGAAAGGGAAAAAGAAAGCCAGAGAAGATGGGAGTGTTCGAATGTTCTCTGGCTGGATGGAAAGAGTTTAGGAAGGATTGGCTTTGGTGATGATTAGTTTTCCTTCTTCACAAGTGACGGATACAGGAGTGTGAATCGAAAATCCCCAGTCTTGTAACCAATTTCCCTTTAGAATAATGGCAGGAGTGGGTTGGTAGTGATAACCAGTTTGTTCATAAACTTTTAGGGATCGGATTTCTTTTTTCTGCATAAAGGATGCTCCTTTCTAAGTTGTTTTTTTAAACGGTAACATATTTGTTACTATATAAAAAGTATAATAGAAAAATCGGGTTTTGTCAAGGAAAATCGAGGTTTTTCTTGTTTTTTTGCTGTTCGAATAGGAAGATTTGTGTTATGATAAAAGGGGAGGTGAAAACATGACAACAGGGGAAAAAATAAAAAAAATACGTCTGGTAAGAGGAATGACACAGAAAGAATTGGGGGAGAAAGTCGGTTTAACCGATGTAAGGATTCGACAGTATGAATTGAATAATCGAACACCAAAAGAAGACTTGTTAAGGAAGATTGCAGAGGTTTTAGAAGTGAATTATTATGTATTGTGTGAGCCGAGATGGAGTAGTATGGAGGAATTGGTATTTGCTTTGTTTGAGATGGAGGAACAGAACCGACTGCGGCTGCAGCTTTTGACAGATAATTCAGAGAATGGGCAGCAAAAAGAGGTAGGAATTGTATTTGAGGAAGAGAAATTGCAGGAGTTTTTAAAAGAGTGGTTGATTAAAAAAGAGAAATTGCAGGAGGGGAAGATGGAAGAAAAAGAGTATGAAGAGTGGAAGAGAAAGTGGTCATAGATAAATAAAGGATGGTAAAACCGAAACGAGAGTAGAGGAAAGAGATAAATAAGTAAAATATAAAGTTAAAGTGAAGAATTTTAGTTTTTTGGTTTTTTTCTTGATTATTGGGTATTTCCCTATTTTTATAATTGTTCATAAGCCGTTGAGTTAATTTAATAAAGTAAAATTGAGCTATTAAGGATTATCCAAAATTAAGAAAAAACCAAATTTTTACAAGAAAACGTAATCTTTTTTAATAATTTATGTTTATGATAAAGATTTTTGATAGGAGTAATATTAAGAATATGATAAAAATAGGGAGAAGAAAAGGTTTTATATAAATTGTAAAAAAGGAGTTACTTATGACAGAAAATACGCAAATTTCTATTTTAGAGGAAGAAATAAAGGAATTTATAAAGCGATTGAAACAAAAAGAGATATACTTTTTTGATGTACCTGAAGAATATCGATTACATCCTATTATTGTGGAGATAGAACGAGATTTAGGGATTAGAAAATCTGATAAAAGAGGATATGATATCATTCATCATATATTTTTTATAGAAGAGATTGTTCTGGCTAGAAATGGGTCAGGTAAAGTAGTAGAAGAATTGGTAAAGAATAATTTTTCAGATTTTGCATCTTATTATGAATTTCTTGGAGGTAATATATACGAGAAAGCTTGTTACTTTCAGTATTGTTTTTCACAAATGGAACAAAATATTTATGGTATTGATTTAAGTAAGATAAATACTACAGCGTTTATTGATATTACGGTTAAAGATTTTACGATTGAGTTATCAGATAAAGAATTGCAGGATTATAAAAAACTAGAAAAAGAGAAGTTGCTTCGAAAAAAATGGATAGCTAAGTTTAATGCCTGTAATACATACGAGGATTTGAGGAAGGTAGTAAAGAATTTTAATAAATCTAAATTTTCAATAGAGGAGTTAGTATTTTTCTTTTTTAATTTTATATTTGCGAATAAAGATAAAGCCTTTGATATTATTATGCAATATGTAACTGATGGTGATTACCCTACAAGTTTTATTGAAAAGGAATTATGTTTCATTTATGATCCGCAAAAAGTGCTTACTTTTTATAATTATACTTATGATGATGATGCTACTGAACGCCGTCATAAAAGAAAATTTCATGAATATGTAAAACAGTTGGAGAATGAGGAGATAGCGTTTTATAGAGAAAGTTATTTTGATAAAGCTACCCATTTTTTTTGCTGCCGATTGGATGGTTATGTAAATAGAAAAAAAGGGGATTATCCTATTGTTCAAGTTTTTAGATACTTTGAAACATTTCAAGGGTTGGCAGAATTTTTAAAGAATGATTTATCTTATTGTGACTTATCAGAGGCAATATTACCAGATATTGATTTTTCTGTATATAAAACGAATGAATATACAAAGTTACCAATTCAAGATCCAAATGATTTAACTTATGTAATTTATAAAGGATATGATAGAAAAAAAGATATTTTTGTAGTTCGGCAAAGTTGGTTAAATTCAAGTGGACAAATTATAAAAAAATATGAAAACTGTTTCTCTTATTTTTGTGATTTTATATATTTTTTAGAGAATGATTTATCCAATGCAGATTTATTATTTTGTGATGGTTTAGATTATATTCAGGATTTTTCTAATATTAATTTTACTGATGCAAGAGTAAAAAGCAGTATTTTAGAGAAAATTGGGATGAAATATTCATTAAGTGTAATGAATTCAGAAGGAATAGAGTATTTTCCTTTTGTTGTGAATCCTTTTGTTGTGAAAAATGAGATAGAAACTTCTTTTATTTTTACATCTAAAAGAGAAAATGATGATAGAGAAGAAGCAATGAAAGATCATAAAGTATATTATATATCGGATTTACATTTATTACACAGATTGAAATATGCTAATACAAAATCAAAGGAAGATGATTTTTATGTGATTCAAAAAATTATTGATAATTTATTGGATGAAATTAGTTTTTTGGATTGTTTATTGAAAAAAAATATTATTTTAATTGGTGGTGATACATCTTCCAGCTTTAAAATTTTTTGCTTATTTGTTTCTTTATTAAGATCTTCTATTGATGAAAGGGGATTGGATATTTGTGTCGTATTTTTACTTGGAAATCATGAATTATGGGAGTTTTCGGGTTTTTCTTTTGAAGAAATTGTGAATCGATATGAAACTTTACTTAATGAACATAAAATGCATTTACTTCAAAATAATATTATTTATAAAAATGATGAGAACCAAATACAGAAAATTAGTACAGAAGAATTGATTTCTATATCGAGAAATGCACTCCAAGAGAAGCTTTTAACTGCAAGAGTGATTTTATTTGGTGGTTTAGCATTTTCTGGTTATAATCAAGAATTTAATGCAAATAGTGGTATCTATAGAGATACGATTAAGAGAAAACAAGAAATTTGTGAAAGTGAGAAATTTGAAAAGTTATATCATATTGTTTGTGATAATCTTTCTAATAAAAGAGTTATTATATTTACACATATGCCACAGAAAGATTGGTGTTCTTTGAATGAACAACAATTAGGCTTTGTTTATGTCAATGGTCATACACATCGAAATTATTTTTATGATGATGGAGATTATAGAATTTATGCAGATAATCAAATAGGATATTATCATGAAAATCCATATTTAAAATATTTTTATTTAGAAGATGATTATGATTGTTTTTTAGAATATGGGGATGGTATTTATAAAATTACGAAAGAACAATATATAGATTTTTATCGTGGCAAAAATATTCAAATGCAATTTACAAGAGAAATAGAAACGCTTTATATGTTAAAGAAAAACGATTATTATTGTTTTATTCATGAAAGCTGGAGAAAACAACTTACGATTTTGAATGGTGGAAAGATGAAAAAATTAGATGTAAATGATATAAATTATTATTATGATAGAATGGATAAAGTGATAGAGTATATTAAAAAACCGCTAGATGAATTTACTAAGATACAAGAAAAGATTGCAAATGAAGTAAAAGCAATAGGAGGATCAGGCAAAATTCATGGCGCTATTGTAGATATTGATTTTTATAATCATATTTATATAAATCCATATGATTTAACAATTACTGGTTACTATGCTTTGGATGTGATTTATAAGAGAGTATTTTCAAGTGTAACAGAGTTATTAAAAGTAAATTGTCCTTCTTTATATCATAACTATTTAAAACGATTAAATGAAAAAGGAGAAAGCCACTTTATGATAGAAAGCGATAAGAAAGAAGAATTAGATAGGATTTCTGATATTTATTTAGATACAGATATTTACAAAACTTCACGGGAAATTAAGAAAATGCAAAAACTTAGTTCGAATATTCTTAGTATTTGGTGTGAACCCATACAGAAAAAGATTGAATAAAATAGTTGTGTTTTAGAGATTTTGTAAATTTATAAAATTTTTTCTTTAAGTTTTCGTAGAAAAGGTTGTTTTGAGTAGTTTGATAGTTTTTATTAGTTTGAAAATTTATGATTTAAGTATAGAAAAAAATAAATTGTATTTGTGATAATAATAGATGAAAGACTGGTTACAGTTCAGCCACCCCCAATGGGACGACATTTACACCGGCTACAAAATAGCCGGTGTTCCTATAAAGTACAGCCGTATGT
>CAJUGZ010000062.1:0-10875 GCA_910585855.1 uncultured Lachnospiraceae bacterium
AGCAGGCAAAGGACAGGAGCAAACCGCCTCTTGCGTCCGGTGAAAGCCAATCCTTATTGTTAATAGGATGGATTATTTTATAAAAATTTTAGTTTATATGTTTATTTTAGGTTGATGGAGGGGAAGAGTTGTTTTGAATAAAAGAGAGAAAAAGAGCTTGATTGTGCAGAGAAAACGGCTGCAGTTAGAACAAAAAAGACTCGTTTGTCAGAGGCAAAGTGATAAAAAGGAAATGGTAAAACAGATTCCAAAAAAAATATTGTCTGGCAGTTATAAAGAAGTAAGAGAGTCGGCTTTGTTTGAGTTTTGGCAGGAAAGAGAATATTTCCCGGAAAGCGGGCAGGATTGGAAACGGGAAGAGCAGCGGTATAAAGAAAAGATAAGACAGGAACTGCAGGGCTCGTGTGCCGAAAATGGGGGGGTAATTTTAATTATTTGCCGGGGGTATCGAGTGAGTCAGGGGATTGATGCGGTAAGAAATGAAGCGTTTCAAGTGTTTCAGTATTTAAAAAGAGTTAGTATTTATGCGGTTCGATTTCTTTCTTTGGAATCCGATCAAACAGAAAAACTTCAGGAGGGAGAGGTTACGTTTCTTCCAGAAAAAGATGCTGGGGCTTATATTAATGCGATGCATCCTGCGCTGTGTATTTTTTTTGAAAGTACGCCGGAGATTATACGGGTTGATCATTGTTCTATGATTTTGCAGAAGGCGATTTTTCGACTGAGTGGTCAAAATCCGCTGCAGGGTATCAGTCAAAGTACGATAGCAGAATTAAATCATTTAAATGACTATGGTATACATAAATATTTGGTACAGTCAAAGACGGCTTATCGGATTTTGGTGGAAAATGGATTTCATGAGCCGGAATTGTCCTATCCTTTTTTGGACTGGAGTAAGATTTATCCAAGAAAAAGAGTTTTTGATTCAGAACAATTTACGATTGGATTTGCTTCTTCTCCAATGGAAGAGAGGCAGAAAAAAGATCGGGGAATTGCGTTGTTATGTGACATGGCAGTTCATTTAAAACAGATATTTTTTCGGATTTTATGGCGTTATGATATAGTGGAAATTCCAGAAGTATTAAAAACAAATGAAAATTGCAGTGTAATTGTTGGAAGTTATTCTATGAGAGATTTTTATTCGGAAATTGATTGTTTATTGATTCCTTATGAAACGATTAATTCTAATCATGCCTGCTCTCTGTCTGGCTTAGAGGCGATGTATCAAGGGATTCCGGTATTGTGTACAAAGGTGTCTGGGATTTCGGAAATTGTGGATTTTTGTGCAATGGGGGAGTGTGTTTCGGCTGATTGGAGGGCAATGGGAGAGGCAGCAGAACGAATAAAGAAGAATTACAGATTTTATTCGAGTGTACTTTCCCATCAGTTGTTGGAAAAAAAGCTGGATTTGTCTTGTTTTTTAGATTTGGTAGAACGAGAGGCAAAGAAAAAACTTCCGGCATCGGTAATTACTTTGTATGAGTGGGATCGCAGGCTGAGGCTGCATCAAAAATATTTGGTAAAAGGGCATCAAATGATGAAAGCTTATTATCAGCAGGAAGAAATAGCAAAAAATTATACACAGGATCGTTTTACTTCTGTTTCTCTTAAATATTTTGATTTATTAGAGCGTCAAAATATTTGTGCCATAATAGAAGATCGGTTTTCAAGATTTCCTTTGCGGATTTTAGATCTTGCGTGCGGAGATGGCAGAATAACAAAAGAGTGTGTTAAATATGGGATATGTACGGCAGCGGATGCCAGCAGGGCAATGCTTCAAATCGTAAAAGAACGGTTTCAAAAAGAGAAAAATCCGCCTGTTTTAAAGGTATTTGATATAGCAGAAGATTCAATCGAGGGAGAGTATGATTTGATTACTTGTTTTCGTTATATTCGGCATTTTGAATATAACATGCGTAAACTTTTTTATAAAAAAATTTGGGATCATTTAGCAGAGGATGGAATATTTATTATGGATGTGCCAAATTTTGATTTTGAACTGCCCCTAAAAGCGATAACCGGATGGGAAAATTATAATATTTATGATGTATTTTGGACAAAAGAGGAGATTACAGAGGAATTGAAAAGAAATGGGTTTTCTGTAAAATATCTTTTGCCTGTTGGTCAGGGACTGATGAAAGAACTGCCAGAGCAGGTGCGGGATTTGCCGATGAGCTGGACGATTGGTGCTGAAAAAGAGCAAACAGGATAGAAAGGAATAGAAAGAAAAAATGAAAGATTTGGATCTATATTCTGCTGTATTTGATATTACAACACAAAATATGGAAGAGGCAGGAGAAGAGTTTCATTTGCCAAAGGAAGCATTTTTATTTATGGCAGCGGATTCTCCTTGGAAAGCGGACATTTTTCAGATTTCAAAAGAAAAAGAAAATGCAGTTTTTTTAGAAAAGGGCTATCTTGCCTGTTTAAAGAGATTTTGTGATGAAGGAGCTTTTTTAAACTGGCAGAAAAAATTTTCTCTTCCAAAACAGGAATTTCAAAGGCAGTTAATGGTATCTTTGATCAATTCGGAGGAGTATAGCAGAAATTATGTAAAAGTTTACAATCATATTTATTCTCAGAAAAATATATTTGGCGGAAGTTTGAATCGGGTACAGCAGGCTTCCGGCGGACTGAATGTACCCGAGAAGCTGCTGCGGGTTTATCGAAAGCAGCCAAAGTTTCTTAGAAAGTTAGAACGCAGGATTTTGGGGATAGATAAATAAGGATACGGAAGAAACGAAAAGAGGGATAGCGAGAGGATGAAATTATATATAGATGTTTCAAATTTGATAAAAGTAGATTTTATTACAGGGATTCAGCGGGTAGTAAGGGAAATACTGATGCGGATGCTGGATAATAAGGAATTGGAATTGTATCTGATGGTATATTCTTATCAAAATAATAGTTTTCAGCTGGTAAATAATCAAAAGTTTTATGAATATTTTGTTTCTCACAGTGAGGAAAAAGAGGGAATTTTAACCGCAGCATGTATTTCTTATGATGAAATTCCGGCAGGATCGGTCTTTTTTGATTTGGATAGTGTATGGAACAGCCGATTAAAGAGAAGTTATTTGTTTCCTATTTTAAAACAAAAAGGGGTTAAAATAGTGACTTTAATTTATGATATTATTCCGATTACACATCCGCAGTTTTGCCATGAAACTACAACGATGAATTTTATGGTATATCTGGGGGCAAATCTTCAGTATGCGGATTTGATTATTACTTCTGCCAATGCGACTTCTAAGGCAATAAATGAAATGACCGATCGGCTTGGGATAGAACGAAAAAGAATAGTAGTAATTCCGCTGGGAAGTGATTTTACAAAGAAAAAGACGGTTTTTAAGTTAGAAAACAGAATCGATCGAACGGTAAAACGGATTGCGCAGGGAAAATATATTTTAATGGTTGGTACGATTGAACCACGAAAAAATCATAGTTTATTGGTGGATGCTTTGGAGGACGGGTTGGCAGATTTGGGAATAACCGTTGTTTTTGCAGGCAGAATGGGCTGGAATATGAAAGAATTTGAAAGGCGGCTGCGCAATCATAAGTGGTTAAATCAAAAGCTGTTTTTTATTCGAAAACCGGATGATGCTACAGTGGATTATTTATATAAACATGCTTTTTTAGTAGCATTTCCGACCTTTAATGAAGGGTTTGGTCTGCCGATGATAGAAGCCTTTGAAAGAGGTACACCGGTAGCGGCATCGGATATTGAGGTGCTTCATGAGGTAGCGGGAGAATATGCCGATTATTTTAATCCTTATGAAAAAGAGGATTTTATCCGCTGTGTAAAAGATTTGTTGGAAGATCCTAAGCGGTATCAAAAGAAGAAAGAAGCATTGAAGAAATTTGTACCGGTTACTTGGGATAAAGTAGCAAAGGATATGACAGAGGTGCTTGTTTCGGTGGGAAAGAGAAAAGAGCGGGTTTCCAAAGAAGTAAAGATAAAACAAATGGTAGTACTAACAGCTAGAAATGATGATCTTTTAGCAACCCTTCCTTATATTGAAGCATTTATGCCGTTTATTACAGAACTGTTGGTTTGTTGTCCAGATAAAAATGTAAGTGAGTTAAAAAGATATTATCAGGGGAGAATACAGTTAAATTTTTTGACAGACAGTGAACTTTTAGAAGGAGATCCATTGCCAAAAGATCATACTATGCGGAATTTTTTTCTAAGATGCAGAATTGTAGCCAATGCTTTGGTAGATGATGTTTTTCTTATGACAGATGATGACTATCGTCCATTAAAAAGGATTGTACAGGAACACTTTATAAGAGATGGAAAGTATCTTGCTTATTATTGCTATGACTTAAAAGAATGGCAGGGAACATATGGGAATCCTACTTCGTTTGATACTTCAATGAAAAGAAGTCAGGAGTTTTTATCGGCACATAATTATCCTACACTTATGTATGCTTCCCATCAGATGCAGGTAATAGATAAAAAGATTTTTTGTCAGCTTTTAGCAGATTATCCAAAGATTGCAGGGAAGGGACTATGCGACTGGTCAATTTATTTTAATTATGGTATCTCTCATTATCCAGATTTATTTTTGCCAGTGCCATATGCAACGGTAGGATGGCCGGGATCGAAAAGTGATTGGAATTTATATGTTCAGCCAGAAAAATATTTATTTGAAAATTTTTATGGAAGTTTATATGAAGAGGGAGGAATTTTTGAAGGTTTTTCCAAACAGTATGGAGAAAAGACGGAAGAGGAAAATCTACAGAAAGTTGTGATTTATTCCAAAGAAATCCAAGAACAGATGGAGGCAAGAGAAATTTATCGATCGTATTGTGAAGGGTATTGGATGCAGTATAGGGAAATCCCTTCTTTTGTAGTGATATGCGGAATAAATAACAATATTGTAATTCATACCCCTGTATATTTGCAGTTTAAAAACTCCTGCTGGACAAGAGTTCCATTTACAGTGGATTCGGAAATTGTAGACTGGCTTGGGGCAAAAAATATTATTGTGTCATATTGGTTTTCTTCCGAAGAAAATGAAAATATAACCGGTGCAGATGAAGTAGAGATAGATTTAGAACAGTTAGAATTTTCTCTGCCGGTGAAAGCACCTGACTTTAAGGAAAAGGGATATTTTAATTTAAAGGTTGTATTAGAAGAACAGGATATGGTGGAAACGGTTCAGATTATGGTGAATATTATTTGATTACAAATTTTTAAGGAGAGAAGGATGAATAAGGTTAGTTTAAATATTAAGAAGTCTGTGCTGAAACAGGGAACTATCTTATTTTCAATTTTTATTTTAAGCAGTGTATTTCGATCAATTTTGGGATTGAAAAATGCAGAGTTTTCAGTTTTTTTTGATGAAGTTTTACATTGGAATATTGCAAAATCATTAATAAGTGGAAAAGGAATTGCATTTCGGGGGGTTATGGTAGCAAGATATGATATTTTATATTCGTTTTTTATATCTTTTGCGAATATTGTAGATAATACAGAAAATGCATATCATATTGCATTAGTAATAAATGCGATTCTTATGTCAACAACTATTTTTCCAGTTTATCTGTTTGCGAGAAAAGCAGGGCTTTCAAAAAATTATAGTTATGGAATGTCTTGTTTTTCTGTTTTAATTCCAGAAATGACATATACGTGTTCTATTGTACAAGAAAATTTAATGTATCCTATGGCTATTTGGTATTTTGTAATATTTTTGTATGTAATAGAGGATATAGAAAAGAACAAAAAGGTAGCAGGGTTGGCAATATTTGCTTTTTTATTATGTTTAGTAAAGGATTTTGCATTAGCATTTTTTTGTGGTACAGTATTATTTTTTATATTAGAATTTATTATAAAAAACAATAGTGTAAAAATCTTAAAGGCACTTTTTGTTTATATATTTGTTTTTTTGATATTTTGGATTGGATATCGAAAAATTATTAATTTTTATACATATGATGCAAATATTATTTCAAAGTCATCCAGCATATTTGACAGTATTTTAAAATTAAAAATAAAAGACTTAATAAGAATGATATATCCTATAGTAGTATATATTGTTGCAACTATTACCTTTTGGGGAGTCTTTCCTATAATTGTATTAGTTAGTTTGTTTGAAAAATTGGACGAAAAGTTAAAAAATATACTAAAACTTACAGGATTTTTATTTTTATCTTATATCGGTGTAATCAGTAAAGTAATTACTCTTTCAGAAAATTATGATAGTTTGACAATAAGGATTCATTATCGTTATTATTTCTTTTTAATTATTCCGGTTATGATTTGTTTTCTTTTAGTAAGAGATAAAATAGAGGTAAATTTAAAACTAATTTTATTGTTGTGTTTGTTTATTACTTTATTAAAAACAGTAAATAGTATTCCTACCATGGGCAGTAAAATTGATTGTCCTATTGCGGATATATTTCGTTATATGGATAGTGATATGTTAAAAACAACTGTGATTGTATTATTTATTATTTTTATTGCTTTCCTATTCTATTTATTATTTATAAAGAAAATGATTCTATTTAAAGTTGCATTATTTTTGTTTTTCCTTGTTCTTTTTTTAGGAGATATGATTTTGGGATATCAAACATTACATCCTATAAAAGAAGCGAATTATAATAAAAGAGAAGAAATTAATATAATAAATAATTATATAGGGAAAAGAAAAGACAATCAGATATTGTTACTTGGAAATAATGATCATTTTACATTTTTTTTAGAATCGTATTTACAAAATTTATATTATTTGATAACAGAGGAAGAAATGATTTTGACAGAAGAACGAAATAGTTTGCAAGGTGCAGTTTTAGAGGGATTTAAAACAAAATTTTTATATCAGACAGAAAATAATCCTCAGTTTATAATAGCTGGAAAAGAATTGAATTTTGATGGATATGCTCAGGTTGATCTAGGAATTTCAAATTATTATTTATATGAGCGAAATGGAGAAACAGTTGATTTTTCAACTATGCCAGTTATAAAGGGAAGATATTCGGATAACTGGGTGAATAAAAAATGTGAAGTAATATTTTTTGATAATGTGGAAAAAGAAAGTTTGAAAATAGAATTTATGGTTGATACCTATTTTGAAGATGAGATGGAAATTATAGTAACAGATGGTACAGGTTATTCACAGTCAATTATAGCGACATATTCAAGAAATAGATATGAGATTGAGGTATATAAAGAAACAGGAGAAAGTAAATATTTAATTGAATTTTCAACTAAAAATAGTTATATTCCAAGTGATTATTATAAAAATGGTAGTAAAGATACACGTGAGTTATCGTTTCGATTATTTGATATTAATAAAATAGTTCAATAGATAAATACCACTTTACAACTTTATAAATGATACCTCCGTTGCTGATAAGGCATTCATTATCGTATTTGATTTTATATGGGTTTCGATATTTTCCACGAAAATGGCATAAAATATTTGCTCTCGGATTTGTCCGCTAAGCACAAACTTTCGTATAGTTTTTTTGCAAACTTATTATACATCAGAAAGTGTCTTGTGCGTTATTTTTTTTCAAAAAGTTGTAAAGTGGTGTTAAGTAAAGAAAAACAAAATTTATTATTGTATGGAGGAATAAGCTTGATTGGATGGATTGCATTATTAACGGTTGTTATCAATGCATATGTATTTTTATAAACCATTATATAATTGAAATTGATAGAATCTATAATGAAAAAAGGAGGATACAGAAAAGATGAAAACATTAATAATTATACCGGCTTATAATGAAGAAAAAAATATTGAAAAAGTAGTAGATAATCTAATCAATCATTATTCTCAGTATGACTATATTGTAGTAAATGATGGTTCAAAAGATTCTACTGGTATGATATGCAAAAAAAATCGATATAATCTGCTGGATTTACCCATTAATTTAGGACTTGCAGGTGGAATTCAGACAGGATTTCAATATGCTTATGAACATGGATATAGTTATGCGTTGCAGTTTGATGGGGATGGACAACATCAGCCGCAATACATTGAAAAAATGTTAGAGAAAATGAAGATGGAAAAAGCAGATATTGTAATTGGATCAAGATTTTTGGAACAAAAGAAGCCAAAGAATCTGCGAATGATAGGAAGTAATTTTCTTCAAACCATTATTTATGTTACTACGAAGAAGAAAATTACAGATCCAACTTCTGGGATGCGATTATTTAATCGGGAAATGATAAAAAAGTTTGCCTATACTATGAATTATGGACCAGAACCAGATACAATTTCTTATTTAGTTCGTTGTGGCAGTAAAATTGAGGAAGTACAGGTAGAGATGAAGGAACGAGAGGCAGGAGAAAGCTATTTAAATTTAAAACGTTCGATTCAATATATGTTACAAATGTGTATGTCTATTATATTTATTCAGATGTTTAGAAAAAGGGAGAAGCTAACATGACAACAATACTAAGGATAGTTTTAATTATAACATGTTTATTAACTTGTTATTATACCTTACATAAAATAAGAAAGGCGCAGATGCAGATTGAAGATTCTATTTTTTGGATTTTAATTTCTGTTTTATTGGTATTTATTAGTCTTTTTCCGGGAATTGCATATAATATATCAAGTTTATTAGGAATTGGTTCACCTGTTAATTTTGTATTTTTAGCAATGATATTTATTTTATTATTTAAGGTATTTTCCATGTCAATTAAAATATCACAACTTGAGTATAAGATTCGAAATTTGGTACAGCAGATTGCAAAGAAAACAAATGAAATTGAGAAAAAAATAAATCAGAAAGAGGAAGATGAAAAAGTTTAACAGAAAGGAAATTTTCGATGAAATATGTTTTGTGTGTAGTATATCTTTTGTTTTCCATATCTGGATTAACATTTATGAAGTTAGGAAGCAGGGAAGGAACGAAAATACTTTTTGAAATATTGGGAATTCGATTTACTGTTCCGTCTTTGATAGGATATGGATGTTATATGATAAGTTTTTTATTATATACAGTTGTAATAACAAAATTTGATTTAAGTTATATTATTCCAGTTTTAGGAGGAGTTGTAAATGTTTCAATTTTGATTATTGCTATTTTTCTTTTGCATGAAAAAGTTACTTTATTGTCTTTAGTAGGTAGCGGATTGATTATAACAGGAGTGATTCTTACTAATATAAAATAGGAAAAGGAATAAAAAAGGTAAAAGATAAAGAATTTGCGAAAGGATATAATAAAATGAAGAAAACAGCATTAATAACAGGTATTGCTGGACAGGATGGTTCTTTTCTTTCAGAATTTCTTTTAGAAAAAGGGTATGAAGTAAAATTTTTATTTACATTATGGAGATTTGACAGATTCAATAAGTCTTGTGGCGGACAAATCCGAGAGCAGATATTTTATGCCATTTTCGTAGAAAATATCGAAACCCATATAAAATTAAATACGATAATGAATGCCTTAAAACAGTTGATTCAGTAACGGGGATATCATTTATAAAGTTGTAAAATGGTGAATGTTGGCATTAAAATATATTTTATTGATTTTAATGTCATTAACAGCGATTGTTTCAAAACAGACAGAAAGAATTCAAAATTTAGCCCAAAATAATGTCATGTTGGAAAAAAGAATCTGTGAATTAGAAAAATAGGAGGATATTATAAATAAAATAGGAATTGTTACGGTACATTTTTTGCCGTATTTAGGAGGTGTAGAAAGATATACTTATAATTTAGCAAAAGGTTTGCTGAAGGCAGGAAAGAAAGTAATTATTATTACTTCATTAATGGAAAATTTATCTGAGAAAGAAGTATGGGAAGGAATGATTATTTATCGTCTGCCATCCTTTTTATTTATGAAGGGAAGGATGCCTGTTTTAAAGTGGAATAAGGAGTGTAAAAGTAAAATCAAAGAGATAGAACAAGAACAACTGGATGGAATCATTATCAATACACATCTATATATGTTATCTTATTGGGGGGCTTATTTTTTCGGGGGGGGTAAAAAAGCAAAGAAGGTAATTTTATTAGAACATGGAACAGCACATATGAATTTAAATTCTGTGTGGCTGAATCAAATCGGTAAAATATATGAGCATGTATTAATGATAGGAATAAAAAAATATGTTTCAGATTTTTATGGTGTTTCTTTAGCATGTAATAAATGGTTAGAACATTTTAAAGTAAAAGCAAAAGGAGTTTTTTACAATGCTGTGGATTTAGAAGAACTAAAAGAAGGAAATCCTTATTATAGAAAAAAATTGCAAATAGGAAAAGAAAAAATTCTTGTTTCTTTTGTTGGAAGATTGATAGAAGAAAAAGGGATTCGCAAACTTTGTAAAGCATTTGAAATATTAGATAAAACAAAAGTTTGTTTGATTGTAGCAGGGGATGGAGAATTGTATTTGGAATTAAAACAGAGTTATCCTGATGTGATTTGGTTAGGAGCAGTAGAACATAAAAAGGTAATTCAGCTATTAAGTGAAACCGATATTTATGTGTTGCCTACTGATTATCCAGAAGGATTTCCTACTGCAACATTAGAGGCAGCAATGTGCGGCTGTTGTATTATTACTACTTGTGCAGGAGGAACAGAGGAATTGATATGTGATTCTTCTTATGGAATTTTAATGAAAGAAAATTCTATTTCAGAGATAAAAGAAGAATTAGAAAAGTTATTAAAGAATCCAGAAAAGATAAGGCAAATGGGTGAAAGAGTTCAAATTCGAGTAAAAAGTCATTTTACATGGGACGTTACAATAAAAAGAGTAATAAAAGAATTTAATGAATAGAGTAAAAGAATAAATGAAAAAGGATGTGAAAGAATGAATCCAATTAAAGTAGCCATTATTGGAGCTGGAAATATTTCCAATACAAGACATATTCCCAGTTTATTATTACAGAAAGAATTATTTGCAATTGTTGGAATTATTAG
>CAJUGZ010000062.1:10885-16252 GCA_910585855.1 uncultured Lachnospiraceae bacterium
AGATTGTTCATACCCAGAAAAAATATAAAATGATTCAAAAAGTATTTTGTTTAGATAAAACCGTTTGGTTTGTATTATGATGAAGTAGCACATTTTTTTTATAGTGCACGAAAATTTGGAGGAAAACTAAAAGTATTAAATGCACATGCACAGTTTAATCAAGAAGAGGATGCAACGCCAAGGTTTTTGGAAGCACAGTTGTTGTCTGGCAATATTCCTGTTCAGATGTATATGAATTTTAATTCACCGATTTGTGAATGGGGATTAATTTTAATTGGAGAAAAGAAAATCGCAATTTATGATTATTTTAAAGATATTTTAATTGTATTAAAAAACGATCAGCAACATTATGCAAAAGATGTATTGAAAACTTCTCTTTCCTTTTTCATTCAATTTTGGAAAGGTTTTATAAAGAATGGTGTAGCTATGATAAGGGGAAGTTTGCTGTATGGGCATGATCGATGTTTGGAAAAATTTGCAGAAGCCATTCAAACAAATAAAAGATGTTTTGAATTAGGGGGTGAGTTAGGACAAGAAGTGATAGAAGCCATGAATGAGGTAATTCAATATGCAAAGGAGAAATAATATGTTAAGCTGGATTCTTTTGTTAATTTATGTATTAGCTTCTTCTTTTGGAATGATTTTGATAAAAAAGGGGGGTACAGGAAGTAATATAGTAATTTCGAAAGAAAATTTTCATATACAACTTTCTTGGATCTTGTTATTAGGACTTGGATTCTATGTATTTAGTTTTTTATTATGGATATTTTTATTGCAGATGTTTAATTTAACTTATATTTCTCCAATGGCATATGGAATTACTTATATTTGTATTATAATTTTATCAAAATTATTTCTTCAAGAATCGCTTTATAAAGAGCAGTTAATTGGTGCAGTAGTGATTATAATAGGAATTTTTATAATAAACTACAAAAAATGAAAATTAGATATATCATAGAGGAGGAACAATGAAAGTAATTGTAACAGGTGCTGCAGGTTATATTGGAAGATATGTAGTAAAAGAATTATTAAGTACGGGGGGGTAGACGTAACAGCGGTGGATTTACATTTTCAGGAAGTGAATAAAGGAGCAAAGATATTAGAAACAAATATTTTTTCAGGAGATAAAAAAGTTTTTGAAGAATTGGGCAGTCCAGATTTATGTATTCATATGGCATGGAAGGATGGATTTATTCATAATTCCACAACTCATATGGAAAATTTATCGAATCATTTTATATTTTTAAAAAATATGATTGATAGAGGATGCAAAAGAATTGCTGTTATGGGAAGTATGCATGAGGTAGGGTATTGGGAAGGAGCAATTACTGCGGATACTCCATGTAGACCATTGTCACAGTATGGAATTTCTAAAAATGCATTAAGGGAAGCTGTTTTACAATATGCAAAAGATAAAAATACAAATATTTATTGGTTAAGAGGATTTTATGTAATGGGTGATGATCTGAAAAATTGTTCTATATTTACAAAAATACTGCAGGCAGAAAAAGAGGGAAAAGAAACGTTTCCATTTACGACAGGAAAAAATAAATATGATTTTATTGATATAAAAGATCTGGCAGCACAGATTGTAGCTGCAAGTACACAAGATGATTATACAGGAATTATTAATGTTTGTACAGGAAAACCAATTTCTTTAAAAGATAAAGTGGAATTATTTATACAAGAGAATCATTTAAAAATAAAATTGGATTATGGAGCATTTCCAGATAGAGTATATGATTCCCCTATTATTTATGGAGATAATACAATAATTAAATATATTATGAACAATTAAAAGCAGATGTTTTGAAAATATTTTTATGATGGATTTAGTTTGTATAACTTATCATTTCAATAAATAACGAAAATTAGGGAGAAGATTATGAGAGAAAAATATACAGAATCTGATATTACAGTTGTAATATGTGCTTATAAAGAGTGCAAGTATTTGGAGGCATGTATTTTATCAATTTTAGCACAAACAAAAAAAGTTTTGGTAAAAATATCAACTTCTACGCCAAATACTTTTATTGATGTATTAGCAGAAAAATATCAACTTGAAGTATTTGTAAAT
This sequence comes from uncultured Lachnospiraceae bacterium, assembly GCA_910585855.1. Classification (GTDB taxonomy): domain Bacteria; phylum Bacillota; class Clostridia; order Lachnospirales; family Lachnospiraceae; genus MGBC114844. The sequence continues at coordinate 12,963 of CAJUGZ010000062.1, forward strand.
CCACATGGCGGACATACACAGGATTATAATTTTGCATTAAAACAGATTAAAACAAAGCTGGGGGTTTTGGCACATCAAGATGATTTATTCGAGTCTAGATATATTGAATGTTGTTTGAAAGAATTAAATCATTCTAAGAAACCAATTATTGTTTTTACTGATTATTTGGAAATACATCAAGATAATATTGATTGGAAACCTTCTGCTATGGTAAGAATTAAGAAATTATTAATGTGGTCCGTAAAGATAAAATGGCTGAGAGGAAAATACTTTGGAAAAAGAATGTTACAATGTATAGGAAATCCGATTACACATCCTAGCGTCATGTATGTGATGGAAGAAATGCCAAGACAGTGTTTTCGAAAAAAGTATAAAGCATCTATGGATTGGGATTTATGGGAAAGGCTGTCGAATAAAAAGGGAGAATTTTTGTATGTAGATAAAGTGTTACTTTATCATAGAATGAATAAAGAAAATACAACTGCATTATTAATAGAATCTACAAACTGCCGTTATCAGGAGGAATTAGAAATCTTAGAAAGATTTTGGTCAAAGAAAATAGCAAGGTTTATTATGAAATTTTATTCAAAAGCACAAAAATATTATTAAAATTATAAAAAAATTGATTTATTGTGTAAAAAGAGAAAAGAAGAAGTGAAACAATTTTTAGAATGAGTAGTGCTTATGTGCAATGTGCAAAATTATGGAAGATATGAGAAATGAAGTACAAAAGGCAGAATTAAAAAGCGCAAGAGAAATAGCAAAAAGAATGAGGAAATTATTGCTTGAAGAATTAAAAGAATTTGAAATTAAGGTTATGCAGTTAGAATAATTACTCAATTATATCAATAAAAATCAATATGGTAACAACATTAGAGTGTATAGAAAAAAGTCTATGCACTCTATTTAAATTTTACCATTGTGGATGAATTAGCCAAAATTATCTGTTCTAATAGGTTCTTTCTGTAATTTGAGTATTCCTATATAATGAAAATAATGAAGTTGCCTAAATATCAAAAAGAAGTATATGGGCTAAACATACTCTTTTTTTGTATACTCTGCATGGAAGCAGAATCTACAAAAAATTCTAGGTATCTTCACAAAAACCCAAGATGTTCTAATTATTCTCTGAAGTTGCAGGCAAAGGAAACGAAAAACTTTCTCTTACTGCTAGTTAGATAACAATAGAAAATGTTTTCTATCTAAACTTTTTTCATTTAAGTATATTTCCTATTTCGTTAATTTTTCTTTGAAATTGTAGATAAGCAACTTAATATTATATGATTTTAATAAAAGCCTAATTGCAGGTTTTGAAAAAATTCTGGACAAATAAGAATTAAAATGATAAAATTGAAAAAATAAAAGAAAGGGGAAAAACTATCATTTGGAAGATAAAATTGTTTTATCCAGCAACAATCGTATGAGTCGAGAGTATCATGATAATTTATTTAAGGAAATTTTTCGAAAAGAAGATTCAATAAAAGAATTACTTCAATTTATCGGAGTAAATAAAAAAGAAGAAAAGATAGAAATTCGTATAGTAGAACCTGTATTAGTGGGAAATCGTCAAAATGATTTATCATTTTTGCTAAATGGAATTTTTTATTATTTTTTAGAACATCAATCGACTGGAAATAAAAATATGCCCATTCGTTTGCTGTTTTATGTTTGTCAGGCATTGGAACATTATATAGATGGAGAAGATTTATATAAAAAGAAAGAAATTGAAATACCAGAAGTAAAGTGTTATACTATATTTACAGGACTATGTTCGAAAGCCCCCGAACAGTTAGAAACGATACAAAGACTTTCTGACTTATATCTTTCAAGGGAAAAACAGGAGATTGATTTAGAATTACGTGTACATTGTTTTCATATGGAAATGACAAAAGAAGAAGTGAAACAATTTTTAGAGGAAGAGAAGATGCCGGACCGGTTTCGAACGATGAAAAATCTTGTTGTACAATATGCAATATTTGTGAATGTGGTAAAATATGGGATATGGAAACAAAGTGTAACGATTGATACACAGAAAGCGAAGGAAATCGTAGTAGAAACGTGTGAATTGTTTTTAAAAAAAGGATATTTAACGGAATTTTTGACACGTAAGGAGGTTATCAATATGGCAGTGGAGCAGTTAAGCAGAGAGGAAATTCTTTTGATTGAAGGAAGGGAAGAGGGAAGAATAGAAGGAAGAGCAGTGGGAAGGGAAGAAGGAAGAATAGAGGGAAGGACAGAAGAGAGAGAAAAAATGATTTTAAGGATGTATCAGAGGGGAATGAATATTTCTGATATTGAAGATATTATAGAAATGCCAGTATCAGAAATTAAAAAGCTGCTGGATATTTCGAAGCAGACAAAACATTCGACATTATCTAGCTAAGAAGTATTTTATATATCTTATAAATCTGAAATTTATTATAATATATTAATAGATATTTGACTTTCAGTAAAATTAAAAAAATTAGGAAAGGAGAAAAAATAGAATGAAGTTAGCAGAGGCTCTTCATTTGCGTGCAGATTTGCAAAAGAGAATTGCACAGACAAGTGAGCGTTTAAAGTTAAATGCAAAGGTGCAGGAAGGAGATAGTCCAGCCGAAAATCCAGAAGAATTAATGGAAGAACTCACAAGAGATATAGAAAGACTGCAGGAATTGATTACAAAAATTAATCTAACAAACAGTCAGACCAAATCAGAAGGAATAACTTTAACAGAGATGATAGCGAAGAAAGATACACTTAGTTTAAGGACATCGATTCTTCGTGGATTTTTAGAAGAAGCAAGCCAAAAAATTGAGCGCTATTCTACAAAAGAAATCCGAATTTTTAGTACAGTGAATGTACGAGATCTTCAAAAAAAGGTAGATGATTTATCACAGGAATTAAGGTTATTAGATGTAAAGATACAATCTCTAAATTGGACAGTAGATTTAATAGAATAGAAAAAATAAAATAAACATAAAATAAAATAAAAAATTAAGATAGGTAGTCTATATGGGCGAGTATAACCCGTAGGTGACGGGCTTTCATCTAAACACCTCCTAAAGTGGAGCGGAACGGAGTATAACGCAAAAGTATTTTAATACTCAGCATTGTTACACTTGTATTATTAGAATTTAATTTTATTACCATTATACTGACAGATAGACGAGGGAGAGGATAGGGGTAAAATTAGTTTTTTATTTGGAAAACATAGCTGAAATTGGAAGGAAGGTCTATGAAGGGTCATCATTTTCCGTCGGCACTTAGGCACGGTATTTTCGTGCCTTATGTGTCCGCTACGAGGAAAT
>CAJUGZ010000063.1 GCA_910585855.1 uncultured Lachnospiraceae bacterium
TTGCTTTTTGGAAACCGGAACAGCAGGCTGCCCACCGTTTTCGAATCTGGCGTCCCCCTCCAGCATCCACCTCCCCCTAACACACAAAAACAGACTGGACTTTTGTATCCAGCCTGTAAACATTTGGTTATCATTCATACAAATATCAAAATGGTTTTATCTGTTATTAAAATCCTCTGAACTTGTATTATTCTAATCTGTTTATTTTCTTATGTGGGGCAAATGGGAATTAATTTTTATGCAACGCAGACATTGACTGCACGAACCTTTTTGCTGTCCTTTGGATCTGCTTCTGTGTCAAATGTCACTTTCTGTCCTTCCTCTAAAGTCTTAAATCCTTCTTTCTGAATAGCAGAAAAATGTACAAATACATCCCCACCATTATCATCCGTAATAAATCCATAGCCCTTCTCTGAATTAAACCATTTCACTGTACCACTGTTCATATGCCAGTACCTCCATTTTCATATTTGCAACAGTTTTTGAATCTTTCCCCTCTTTTCGATATAACACTTCTCTTCCAGCTATATAAAAAGATCTTTTTTTCTCTTATAAAAAGAAATGCATATGCAAATCCAAAAAAACTTGCATACACATGGATGAAAAGTTCAATTTGATTACAAAATTATCGTATCATATTTACTATAAAAAGTCAATGAAAAAATCACTAATTTGTAACCAAATTTCTAGTTCTATTTTGTCTATCTATACGGTTTTTCAACAAATTTTTATTTACTATTTTCTTCTAAAAAATATCTGGAAAAAGATTACAATTATTCCATATTTTAACTGTAAATAAATGGATTTCTGTCATTAAAATTGCTCAATCACCAGAAACAATAGGGGTAGCCATTGAAGTACCGCTCTTTCTTATATAATAAAAATTTCCCTCTGTCTGAACTGGTATATTTTTTCCTACCCGCCTGCAGGAGCAGATATTTGAACCAGGTGCTACCAAATCTGGTTTAATAATACATGAAAAATTAGGTCCTCTTCCAGAATAGTCTGTATTGTCACTTCCTTCCGAAGAACCAACTGTAATTACCTTTCGACTGATACCCGGCGTAGTGACGGAATTTGCTTTCGGTCCATTATTTCCGGCAGCTACACAGACCACCATTCCACTGTCCCAAATCTGATTTACCGCCCGAATCAATTCCGAATTTTCTCCTATCTCTTCCTTTTCGATTGTTCCTACTGATATATTGACAATTTGAATATGATAGCGTTCCCGATTCAGCAAGATCCAGTCCAATGCTCTCATCAACGTAGGAATATTTCCATTTCCTCTAAAATCCAATACCTTTAAAGCAATAATATCTGCCTCCGGCGCAATTCCGCAATACAGACCATTTGACATTCTGCCGCTTCCTGCCGCAATCCCCGCAATATGTGTTCCATGTCCATAATCATCATACATCCAACTTCTGTAATTTATAAAATCTCGAAATGCCAAAATTCGATTGTCAAAATCTGGATGACTGGTAATCCCCTCTGCTGATAAGAAATTGCTACAAATCTTCCTCTTTTTCTGGTTTTTGAAAATCCCAAACAACCACTATCTTTTTCCCCTCAAATACCAAAATCCTTTTAATAAAATTTTCTGCTGCTTCCAGAAAATTTTCTTCTCTTTTTTGCTCACTTTCTTTTAAAATATTTTTTATTATATGATACCTTTTTTCCACATTTTTCTGAGTATTTTTTCTCTTTTTTATCTGATATTTCTGTTCAAAATATTCCTCCTTTTTTATCATTCCAAAGAGATATTTTTTATAACAAATCTCTTCCTTTATTTCCCATTGAATCCGGTTTTTTTCCACCTTTTTTATCTCTTCTTTCAGTATCTTTATCCGCCTTTTTTTGGCATATTCTTCTAAATTTTTAACCACTTCTATCACCTGATAAAAAATCATTATCTGCCAAAAAACTTGCCCAATTACCGACACAATTCGATCCATTTCCAATCGTTTTACACAAGATTTACTCTCTGTAATATAACGAGTTGTACAAGTAAAATATGGTATTTTTATATTTCTTCTCTGCAATTTTCTTTGACAAGTTCCGCACAAAATTTTCCCCTTTAATGGATATAAGTTCCCCTGTATTTTTTCTCTTTTTTTATTAAATCGGCTCTGTACTTCTTCAAACTGCTCTTTTTCTATAATTGCCAGATGTTTATAAATTACCTGATTCCATTCCTCTTTCGCCCTTTGAATACTTCTTTCCCCAACCTTCTTTTTTTCATATTTATTATAAACTATCACTCCTATATAAAATGAATTTTTTAAGATCTGCCAGACCGTACTGGCTCTCCAAAGTACACCAGAAGCACCCTCTGCTGTCTGAGTAGAAATTCCTTTCTGATTTAACAATTTCGCTATTTCATACAAACTCTTCCCCTGCAGTGCAAGAGAAAATATCATTTGAACAACTTCTGCTTCCTCTTTACAAATCTCTATCCCATACGGATTTCCCATACCCTTTTTCTCCCCATATCTATATCCATAAGGCAGACGTGTACAGACAGAATATCCCTTCTCTTTCCTTGCTCTAAAAGAAGATATCACCTTAACCGACAAATCCTTACTATACCAGTCATACAATAAATTTTGAAATATCACTTCCAAATTTAGCCCCAATTCTCCCCCATTTTCACTGTCATATCCATCATTAAGCGAAATAAAACGTACTCCTAAAAAAGGAAATATCTGTTCTAAATAAGTTCCAAGCTCTATATAATCTCTTGAAAATCTAGAAAAATCCTTTACAACAATACAAGAAACCATTCCTTCTTTCACCTGTTCTAAAAGCTGCATCCATGCTGGGCGATTCCTATATAATCCACTATAACCGTCATCTGAAAACTCTAAAATATCGCACTCGTCCCATTCCCTTTGATTTTGAATAAATTCAAGCAGCAGACTGCGCTGATTTTGAATACTGCTGCTCTCTCTCTCCTCTTTATCCCCCTTTGAAACCCGAAGATAAATTGCAACTCCATTCCGTTTTTTATTCATCCATAACCCTTACCTTTCTTTTCTTCCCAAAAAAATTATATCCTAACATCTTCTAATATTAAGTCGAATCAAAATCCGCTTTTCACTAAATAATTCTACCCTTTTTATAATTAATAAAAAAAAGAACGGATCTTGAATCTGCTCCATCTGTCCCTCTGCTATTTTTTCCATCCATTTTATCAATTCTATTTGTTGTTCTTCCATCTTTTGCTGCCTCTGCAAAATCTTTTGTTTCTTTCTTTCCAATCTTTTTATTTTTTCTTTTTGAATTTGCTTTTTTATAAAAAACTCCTCTTTTAAGATTCTTTGCAGTTGATAATCCATATACCGTTTATTTATTATCTGTTCTGCTGCCATTATCTGCTGCTTTATTCGCTTTCTTTCTGCTTTCTGTTTTTTTCTCTGTTTTATTATATAATTTTCAATATATTTTTCTAATTCTCTTTTTTCTGTACTGCCAAATGCAAGTAATGCTTTTTCCTGTAATAAATGTTCAAATAATATTTTAATATAAAAAGATAAATTCTGCTCTGTTATTTGCTTTTTTTTGCATCGAAACCTATCTATTCTTCCTGCCTGTGCGCAATAAAAAATTCCCTGCTTTAAATCCTTTCGAAACGCCAATTTTTTGCCGCAGTCCCCACAATAACAGTCTAAACTAAGCGGCTTTGTTTTCCAATAACTCTGTTCCGTTTTTCTGTTTTTTAAATCTTTTACAGCATCTTTCTGTTTTAAGATACCTTCTTTCTGATGCATCAAAAGCAATCGATTTAATACCTGCCAAATACTTCCCCTCTGCCATTCAAAAAGGGGTTCTTCCCCTGTACAATAGATATGTCCTGTACGCCTGTAATCAGAAGGGCGATGCACCTGATTTTGATAAAGCCAAACCGCAATTTCCCTCTGATTTTTTCCTTCCAAAAACATCTGGAGCATCTTTTCTGCCACTGGAAAAGCATCATCTTGGATAAGCACTCTCTTTCCTTCTCTGCTTTCGATTTTATAGCCATAAGGGGCTTTGCTTCCGAGATAGTTCCCCTGTTCCTGGCAAAATTGCTTTACTTCTTTTACTTTTTGTGCTGTATCGTTTACATATATCTCATTGATTAAATTTTTTATATTTCTATCCAATCTATTTTTCTCTTGGTGTAAACTATCAAATTCATCTGTAATCGAAATAAAGCGCACACCCAAAAAAGGAAAAATTTTATCAATATAATTTTCTACCTCAATATAGTTTCTTCCAAATCTAGAAAAATCTTTTACTATGATACAGTTTACTCTTTTCTCTCGAATATCCTCCATTAATTTTAAAAATCCGTTTCTTTTAAAATGTGTTCCGCTTTCTCCTAAATCAATATAGCAATTATATAATTTCATTCCTTCCTGCTGTGTTAAGTATGCCTTTGCTGCTGCAATCTGTGATGCAATCGACTCCCTTTTTATTCTATGATCGACAGAAAGTCTTGCATAGATTCCAACGGAATAAATCTGCTTTTTTCTGTCTGATTCTTTTTCTTTCATTTATGCTTTATATTTCTCCCCATTATTTAAAATAATACAAAAACTGCCTCCTTCTTCTACCTCAATCCGTTTTATAATAAAAAACGTTTGTTTTCTCTCTATCAATTCGGTAAAATCCTCTTCTATTTTCGAATTTTCCTGTTTTATAATGGCTTCCTCTATCCCTTTTTCCTGCCGCTTCCAAATCTGAAAAAAAGAATCTGCTTCCTCTTTTGTTAAAACTCCATTTACTTGGCTTTCTTCTAAACTAGCATATAGTTTCTGATAGCTTTTCTTATAGATTTTTAATTTCTCCAATTCTTCTTCTAATATTTTTTCCCTTTCCTTCTGATCTGTCTGCCATACAGATTCCGTTGTTTTCTGTTGTTTCTCCACCTTTAATATTTGTTTTACTGCTTGATTTACCTGCTCTTCTAATATATCCTCTTCTATACTATGCCGACTGCATCCAAGACCTTTATTTTTTGTCGAACAAATATAAAATACTCTTTCCCGCCCTTTATAACGATTTACCCGGCGAATCAGCGGTTTTTTGCAATCCGCACAAAACAAAAGTCCTGTAAAAGGATATATTTTATTTGTATCCTTTTTCATTCGTACCGGCATACAAAGCAACCTCTGTACCATATCATACTCTGTTTTCGTCACAATCGCTTCATGACAGTCAAAACATCTAATCCACTCTTCCTTTTTTTTAGAAATCGACTGCTTTACTTTATAACTAATCCGTTCTTTTTTTCCCTGTACCAGTGTTCCTGTATAAGTTTCATTCTCCAAAATCCGTTTTACTGATGCAGCAGACCACTTTGCACAACCCTCTAAACCAAATCCTGTAAAATAATTTTCTTTATTAAGCCGTTTATATTCCATTGGCGATAAAATCCCTTTTTGATTTAATTGATCTGCTATTGCAAGCATACTCCAACCAGCCAGTTTCCATTGATAAATTTTTTTTACAATCTCTGCCGCATAGGAATCTTTTACCAGACGATGAGGATCTTTTTCCGATTTTCGATAACCATAAATAGAAAAAGCCCCTATAAACTCCCCTTTCTCCCATTTTACCCGCTGACAGCTTCTTACTTTTTGAGAAATATCCCGACAATAAGAATCATTGATAAAATTTTTAATTGGCAGCAGGAAAGAAGTTTCACTATCTGCTGCCGTCTTACTGTCATATCGATCCGAAACAGCAATAAAACGCACACCCAAAGCCGGAAATATTCTTTGAATCCATCTTCCGGTTTCTATATAATCACGTCCAAATCTCGATAAATCTTTTACAATAATACAGTTTACTCTCTTTAAAGAAATATCCTCCATCATTCTTTCAAACTCTGGTCTTTGAAAATCCATTCCTGAATATCCGTCATCTATGTAAATGGTATCTTTGATACAATTCAATTTTGCCCCACAAAGAAAAAATTCAATTTTTTGACCACACAAAAAGTAATCGAATCTAGAAAAATTGGAAATTTAATGAAATTAGAAATGCATTACGATTATTATAAACCAGAAGGTAATCTCTTACTTTGGCAAACCGCACTTCGCACCACAGCGAACATTTTACTATTTTTTCGGTCTGGAGTACACAGCCGAAATCCCAAGGGAGTGCTATGCATGATCATCATTTCCCATCGGCACTTAGGCACGGTATTGCTGTGTTTTCGTGCCTTATGTGTACGCTATGAAAATAACACTCCCTTGGGATTTCGGCGTCCTTCTCTTTCGAAATCTTCCCTCCTACTTACTAATACGCAAAACAGCCTCCCCCGGCGAAACTGTACCAGAAGCCACCGCAGCCACATCACTAAAATCACTGGAATTTGTCACAGCCATAATAACTGTATCCGCATAGCCAGCAGCACGAATCTTTTCTAAATCCATTGTCAGCAGCAGATCTCCTTTTTTCACCTGCTGCCCCATCTGAACTGCATTTGAGAAGCCATCTCCACCCATTTCTACCGTATCCACTCCTACATGGATTAAAATCTCAATACCATTAGCCTCCATACCAACCGCATGAAGTGTATCTGTCAACTGACTGATAACACCATCCACCGGTGCATAAACAGAACCTTCACTAGGAGTAACCCCACAGCAAACACCCATAATTCCCTGAGAAAAAACTTCATCAGGAACTTGTGACATAGGAACAAACTCTCCTTTAGCCGGTGCATCCAAAGTCACTGCCTCCGGCTGGGGTGCATCTTTCGCTTTCAAAAAACCAAATAAACCCATTCTATTACCTACCTCACTTTCTAGTTTATTTTAATTCCGGCCAGAAATCTTTATTTGCCTCAATCATATCATCTAAAACTTCCTTGGCCACCTTCATACTAGGAACAGTTTTATTAAGAGTAAATGCCTGAAGCACCTTTTCATAACTTCCCTCAATACAACCCTCTACCAACAGTTTTTCACAATTAAGCTGCTGCATCATCAAACCCTGCTGGAATAAAGGAATCGTATTTTGTGCAATAACCTCTGGTCCATCCTTGCCCACATAGGCAGGCACTTCCACCATAGCATCATAAGGTATATTCGGCAATGCCCCTCTGTTTTCGGTAATAACCAAAAAGCGGGTCTTGGTATCATTCTTCAGTGCTACAGCAAGATCAGCAATCCAATCGCCATGACTTCCAGCATAAAAGACATTCTCTTCAATCTTTCCGGTTTCTAAATAACGGTCAATTCCCTCAAACAAGTTCTTCTCTCGAGTTTCCATAACCTCGTTTGCTCGGGTATGATTCGGATCGGAATGTTCCACGAACTCCTTCTGCTGAAGATAATAATTTAAGTAAGTATTTGGCAGCGTATCTGGGAAATTCTGCATAATCTCATATACACCCTTCCAAACATAATACCAGCTTCCTTTAGCATGACGATTACCTTTGCTGGTATTAGCAGCCAAAGCAGCCTTATCTTTCATATAGGTATCCGGCAGAAGAATCTCATGCTCCATAATATACTCCCGCAAAGCAGGCAGAATCTCTTTTCCATTGTGCTTAATAGATGTAAACCAGCCAAAATGATTCAAACCATAATAATCGTAAACAATTTCCTTTTTATTTTTGATACCCATAGCTGCAGCTACCATATCAATAATCGCAATCGGCATATCGCAGATATTGATAATCCGAGCATTCGGCCGCAGGCGGCGGCAAGCCTCAGAAACAATAGAAGCAGGATTGGAATAATTTAAAATCCAGTGATCTGGTTTCGCATACTTTTCCGCATCATCAATCACCTGCATCATAGGAAAGATAGTACGCATCCCATATGCCATACCGCCACAGCCACAAGTTTCCTGACCTACGCAGCCATGGCGCAGAGGAATCTTCTCATCCTTTTCCCGCATAGCGTACTTGCCCACACGCATCTGAGCGAAAATAAAAGCAGCATCTGTATAAGCAGTTTCCGGATCGGTGGTAACCGTCAGTTTAATGTCACATTTCAAATCCTCATGAAGCAGCCAGTCTACTACTACAGCTACCTTATCCTGACGCTCTTTGTCAATATCAAAAAGACGTACCTCCGTTACATCAAGCTCCTCTCTGCGCAGAGCAATCGACTTAACAATTCCGGGAGTAAAAGTACTTCCACCACCAACTAATGTAATAATCATAATTTATACTTCCTTTCTTTAAATTATTGTTATTTTTAATCCATATTTTAAAGTTTTGACAACTGTTCATCTACAGCACGGCGTACATCTGCTACCTGAAGCCCATAGATAATCTGAATATCATTTTTCTTTTTAACAATCCCTCGATTCTCTGTACGGTTAATCAGCGCTTCATTGATAAGAGAAGGATCTTTTAAATTGACCCGCAGACGAGTAATACAATTTTCCACGGTATTGATATTTGCCTTGCCGCCCAATCCCTGAATAATATCCAGTGCCGTACCGCCGCCCTCTAGGGCAATCGCTCCAGCAGGCACTGCCTGTGCTGCAGCCTTTGCAACAGGAGTCTTTGCAGCAGAAGCATTTGACACAGAAGCCTTCGCAGCTATCCCGGCAGAAGCAGGTTCTCCCTCACGACCGGGAGTATGATAATTAAACTTCTTAATAAGAACAGTAAATACCACAAAATATACCAAAGCCTGAAGAATTCCCATTACAAACATCAAAGGAACACGGTTGCCCTTCTCTGCATTGGCAATATTAGTAACAATAGTAGTCAGCAAGTTGCCGTTCCAAAGAGCCACGACACCAAACAATTTCAGCAGCGCTATAAACGCTCCTGCAATGCAGGCATGAAGGAAGTACAGCAAAGGAGCAGCAAAAATAAACATAAAATCAAGCGGCTCGGTAATACCGGCAATACTAGCAGTGACAACCAGAGGCACTATAGTAGAGATAATCTTCTTTCGATTCTCAGGATAAGCAGTATAAATAAATGCTCCGCCTATTCCTATGTAACCAAACATCTTGGTAAATCCGATTGCCATATAATAAATACTGTCTGAAAAACGCTCCACCGGCATATTCATTTCTGCCATAACAATAGGATAAGCTCCAGCAATCACGTTCTCACCCGCCTGAATCGTACCCCCCAGATCCGAAAACTGGAAAGGTGTGTAGACCAGATGATGAAGACCAGTAGGCAGCAAAAACCGCTCCAAAAATCCATAGAGAAACAGACCAAGAGCACCACTGTTTTTAATTACACTGCCCAAAGCACTAATCCCTCCCTGAACCACAGGCCATACCGTATTCGTAACCAAAGCAAAAACGATAGATATCAGTACCAAACACATAAAAGAGAAATTTGCTCCAGAATAGATTTGCATAGCACCCTTAAATCTCTTTTCAAAGGTTTTATTAAAAACCCAACCCACAATACAGCCCAAGATAATTCCGCCAAATACACTCATATCCACACACTGGATACCTAAAATCTGGGTTTGTCCAGTTCCAAAAAGTCCCAGCATAGGCTGCGGTTCTGCCAGTTTTCCAGTGAGAGTCAACAACGTATTTGAGCTGAACAAATACATCAAATATGTCATAAAGCCAATAATTGCAGCCTTATGTTTCTCGTTCTTGGCCAATGCAGCAGGAAGACCAATGACAAAAATTACACTGAGATTGTTGATAATGCCCATAACAGCATTATAAAGTGTTTGTCCTAACCCCTGAATCGGTCCCCACTGAAGAAAAGGCAGCGCACCTTTGATCGTATTATTTGTAATAAGTACACTGATAGCAATCAGAATACCCGCTGCAGACATATACATCAAAGGCTGCACCATAGCTTTAGCGAATTTCTCCAGATTTCCCATGATTTTTTCCTTCATTTTCATTTCTCCTTCCGCTTTTTAATATAGTACATTTTTATATTTAACACGGCACACCGTGAAACTGTTTCTCAAACATCATCAGACAATCTTGGTCAGATGAACCAATAAATAAAACTTCTCCTGAAGGTTCAATACACAGCCAAACGACTTCCGACAATACACATCTAAACGTTCCAAACAAAGTCGGTTCTGAGGGTGGCGGCTGAGCAGCATCTCATACATGCCTCCCATGTCCGTATCCTCCCAGCTATGATCCTGAAACATACGCTGTGCCAAAAATTTTAAATGAGTAATCAAACGCATAGCATCAATGCTTTCATCATCCAGCATAACAGCATACGTTTTTTTAATAATATCTAAAGCAGCCTTAACAAACTTCAGCACATCATAAGCAGCGTTTTGATCTACAGAAATAGAAATAATATGCATAGCAATATATCCCGCCTCATCCTCCGGCAAGATCACATCGCAGCACTCCTGAATAATCGAAAGAGACTGACAGCCTAAACCATACTCCTTTGGATAGAGCATCTTTGTTTCATTGAGCAGCAGATTAGGAAGAAATAGACCACTGCTCTGGCGCTCAATAGCAAAACTGATATGATCAATCAGGGAGATTGTTGCCTGACTGCTCATAGAACAGCCATTTTCCTCCGCCATAGCAATAATCCGCTCCGCTGCATCCATTACACAAGACTGGACATCTTTCAGCATCTGCTGAAACTTTATCTGCATTTCGTCCTGTACATAATAAACTTTCTGAATCTTACTATCATCAATTTCATCTCCGGGACGCTTGCAAAAACCGATTCCATTTCCCAGCACAATCGCTTCTCGACCATCGGGAGTAATCACAGCGACTGCACTATTATTAAAAATTTTTGTAGAACGCAAATCTGATCCCCCCATACACAAACAAAAAAGGCATAAACTCTAAAGTAGTTATCTACTATAGAACTTATGCCTGATTGAACAGTAACACGTTGTCATTTATTTGTACTTAATTATACAAATTTTTAACAAAAATGTCAATATGTCAAAAGTTATAATTTTCTATCCTAGTAATTATGGAAAATTTACAACATCAAAACAAATTTTCCCATTATAGCTCCATCCTAATCTTGTATCAAATAAACAAATTACTTTTCAATATAGTCATCATAAATTTCTATATCATCCTGTTTTCTTACAAACGAATCAATCAAATCCCTCTGTGAACCAATACTATTACTCCCTAAAACATTCCCCCTAGCATCTTCTCTAGACAACCGCAAATATACCGCTGCACAATAACATTCCCTCTGCATAAAATTTCCTTTTTTCACTATCCTATGCCACAAGAAACCCGTCCTATTCACAAACTCCCAATAAACTTCCTACTTTTCCAATCCACTATCTTCCCTCAGCACTGCAATGGACATCTATATTTTTTAAGTCGAAGGGAGGACGCCGAAAGCGGAAGGAAGCCCGGAATAGACCTTCCTTCCAAGTTCAGCGTCCCCCTCCCAAGTTCAGTTTCCCCCCCTTAAATCAACCCCATCCTCTGAAATCCATAATAAACCCCATCCTCCCAAACACTCTCACACACCATATCTGCCATCTTTTTCAATTTAGAGCAGGCATTTCCCATAGCCACACTAATCCCGGCACGATCCATCATTTCATAATCATTCATACTATCTCCAAAAGCAATCGTATCCTGAAGGTCAGCCTTACAATACCGACAAACTATCTCCATCCCTTTTCCCTTATCCACACCCCGAAAAATAATTTCTCCATTAAAACAATGCGTACTATCGCCATAAGGATGCACCACAAAACCAAACCGATCAGAAAGAAATTCCTTTGTCTTTTCTACTGCTTCTAAAGTGGTACTGGTAAAACAAATCTTATACGCCCCTCTATGAGGATAACTCTTATAAGGCAAAATCGGAATCCCCGCCTCAATCTCTTTCTGCATCCGAATCAACTCCGAATTTTCTGGATTTGGTTTAGCTGTCCTTAAAAACTCCTCCATTTGAGGATCTGTAAAAATCCCCTCCGGGCTTTCAATTCTGCAAAAAATACCATGATCATGAAATACAGACAAACACTCCTGTATCACTCCTTCCGACAACAAATGGTCAAAAATCACATTTCCTTCTACTTCTATATGACTCCCGGCACTTGCTATCACACCGTCAAATCCAACATCCAAAATATCCTTTCCAATAATCGGCATATTCCGCCCAGTACACAAAAACACTTTATGCCCATTCTCCCTTGCCCGGCATACCGCTTCTGTCACAAGCAAAGACGGTTTTGCCATAGCAGCAACCAAAGTCCCGTCAATATCCAAAAAAATCAGTTTTCTATCCATATCTTTTCCTCAGTTTCCATTTTCTTTATTTTCCTTCCTTACAGATAACTGCCGCTATTTGATTCACTCCTATCTTTCCCAATTTGCCTCTTTCCACTCGTTTTTCATCCGGCAAATCTGTAAAAATCATAGGAATTACCGTATCATAACCAGCCTTTTGAATCTGCTCCCGATCAAATTCAATCAAAAGCTGACCCTTTTTCACCACATCATTATCCTTTACATGAGCTGTAAAATACTTTCCCTGTAAATTTACAGTATCCACTCCAATATGAATTAAAATTTCCGTCCCATAATTACTGCAAAAACAAACTGCATGTTTTGTATCAAATACGCTGATAACTGTACCGTCCGCAGGAGCATATATCTTTCCGTCAGAAGGAATTACAGCAACACCGTCCCCTAAAACCTTATTTGCAAACGTTTCATCCTTTACTTCTTCCATAGCAATCAATTCACCCTGTACATATCCAAAAAACTCTTCTCTTTCTGGTGCATCTTCCTTCTTTTGTTCTGTACTGCTTTCTGCCAAATCCTGTTTTACTAATATATCTTCTGTCGTATCCCTATTCTGTCCTAACACACTTTCTGTTTCAGCCGGAGTTTTATCCATAAATTTTCCAAGAATCATTGTCATAATAAAACCGCCTGCAATCGCAGCCGTATGTGCAATTACATAATTCATATATCCGTTTCCAGCCGGATCTGCCAGTGCAATTCCCGGCAGTACCGTTGTTCCAAACCCAACTGCTGCCAAATTAGTTAGATAAACAATAATTCCTCCCAAAGCTCCTCCGATACATCCTCCAATAATCGGAAAACGATATCTTAAATTAATTCCAAACAATGCAGGTTCTGTAATTCCAAACAGTACAGAAACAAAACTAGGAATACAAAGTTCTCTGGTCTTCACACTATTTCGATGCATCACCAGATAGCCAAGCACTGCCCCGCCCTGTGCAATAATCGCAACAGACATCAAAGGATTTAAAAAATTTCTTCCGGTATCTGCCAAAAGCTGTGCTTCGATTGCCCCAAAAATATGATGCAGTCCGGTAATTACCACTAGCTGCTGCAGCCCAGCAAAAATTGCATATCCAATCACTCCAAGATTTTGCGTCATCCATACCAAAGCATTGGTAATTCCAGAGGAAAGTCCCCGTCCCACCGGACCGATTATGGTAAATAAAAGCAAAGCTCCCACCAAAGTAGTAAGCAGCGGTGACAATAACAGCCGTATCACCTCCGGTACTTTTTTCTCAAAAAACAGATCCAATTTTGCCGTTACAAATCCCATCAGCAGTGCAACAATAATACCTCCCTGAAATCCTACCAATTCCACACCCAGTCCAAAAATATGTAAAGTTGTGACCTCCACTGTTCCCTGCGCTGCCGAATATGCATTGGCAAGACTGTCGCTTAACATAATACAGCCCATCACAATTCCTAAAATAGGTCTTCCTCCAAACCGTTTGCAGGCACTATAGGCAACTGCAAGCGGAAGAAACCCAAAAATCGCTCCTGACGAAATATTAATCAGCCGATTAATTCCATATAAAGTATCATTTCCCTTTACAATCTCCATATTTCCAAGCACGCCGGAAAGCCCGGTAAGAAGAGCCGCCGCAAGAATCCCCGGCATAATATCTACAAATACATCTGACAATGCTTTTATAATTCTTTGAAGAGGATTCATCTTTTTATTGGCTACCGTCTTCAAATCACTTAAACTCATATTTTTCATATTGTTGTGATCGGCAAACACCTCATAGACATCATTGACTAAACCAGCACCAAAAATAATCTGCACCTGATCTCCGGCTACAAATACTCCCTTCGCCAGATCCACATCCTCCATTGCCTTTAAATCCGCCAAATCATTATCTCTTAATACAATTCTAAGACGTGTTGCACAATGAGCCACTCCCTGAATATTTTCTTTACCTCCCACCAGTTTGGTAAGTTCTACTGCGATCTTTTCATATCTCTGCCGCTTATTCGCATCCATTTCATGCGCCTCCTTTTTCTTCGCTCCAATTTTCTTTGCTTCATTTTTTGTTTCTCGATTTCCCCGTGGCCACAGTAAAGAAACATCTTCGGCTTTTGTTTGCCTCTTGTAATTCCTATTATAATCTGTTATACTAAAAAACATATGGAGAAATGTGACCTTACTATTGCAAATTGTGACAACCTATTATATGACCCATGCGTTATTTCCTCTATACAAATCCACAATAAAAAAGGAGAAAACCCACTATGCAGGATTTTATTTTTTCTAATGATTTTTCTAGAAATATCGATGCGATGATTTACACATGCGGATATGAAAACTGTACTCCGGGACACAGTTATGGTCCGGTTATGCGAAAAGGATATCTTATCCACTATATCCTAAGCGGCTTTGGAATTTACAAAGCCAGAGGAAAAATTTACCATCTAAAAGAAGGAGATGCCTTTCTAATCTGTCCTGACGAACTAATCTACTATGAGGCCGATCAAAATACCCCATGGACATACACTTGGATCGGTATGCAGGGAATTAAAATAAAAGGCTATTTAGAACGAACTTCCCTTCTAGAACATATCGTTTTTCACTATGGACAAGACGAACCGCTTCGGCTCTGCCATGAAAAAATGTTTGAAGCAAATAAGCTTCCAAAAAACCGTGATCTCATTATGAACAGTATTATGTACGAATATCTATACCTCCTAACCTGTAAATTTCCAAATAACCAAATTTCTATCAACGAAAAAAAATCCGATTATGTAGAAGAAGCACTAAACTACATCGAAAGCTGTTACTGCGACCCCATTACCATCCAAGATATTGCTGATCATCTAAGTATTAACCGCTCCTATCTTCATCGGCTATTTAAAGCCTACACCGGATTTTCCATTCAATCCTATCTATTAGATTACCGAATCCGACAAGCATGTGTTTTACTGAAAACAACAAATTTGTCCGTTCGAATTATTGCACACTCTGTCAGCTACGCCGATCCTCTCTACTTTTCCAAGCTGTTCCACCAAAAAAAAGGAATCAGTCCAAGCGAATACCGAAAACAAACTCAACAAAACCTACCTATTTAATACAAAATATTTTACTCTTTGCACTTTCCGGTGATCCCATTAATTTGAATTTTCCATACTGCCGTCCGAGCTAAACTCTGCTCCACTGCCTTATCAAAATTTCCCATATTTGTTGGAGTATGTCTTTCACACAGCAGACGAAGTGCCATTATCTTTTCCTCCTCCTGCGTCACTTCCTCTGCTGTTCCAAAGAGAATTGCTGACTCATACTTCGTTGTAAACTTATCTTCCTCCCGCTTCGTATCTCCCACACAAGAAATACAAACCTCTCTATGCTTTCGCACAGCATCTGCCTTCTTTCCCTCTTTTGCACAGTGGAAATAAATAACCTCTCCCTGTCGTGCAATACTAATCGGCACTCCATACGGCTTTCCCTCTGTATCTATCACAGAAAGAACCGCATATTCACATTTATCCACAACCATAAAAGCAAACTCCCTATCTCTTTCTCTGTCTTTTCTTCTCATATACAACACCTCTTCTATTCTCTTTCTCTCTATTTTTACATCCTCTCCATAAAATTCCCGCCTTATTTTAACATACAACAAAAAAGAAATCAATCCTTTTCAGGATAAACTTATAAACTGAAAAAAGGATAACATTTTGATTTAGAGGACGCCAGATTCGAAAACGGTGGGCAGCCTGCTGTTCCGGTTTCCAAAAAGCAAGAAGTTCTAAAACTTCTGCCTTTTCCTTGCTCCAACCAGACAGACCGGGGCGCAATTCGCCCTCATTTCATCCGAAACGAAACGGATGTAAGGAAGGACTTTACCTACCATAAGACAGCCTCTTTCCTATCATCCGGGCTAAACACGCCCCTTTTTTTTCACACCCTGCAT
>CAJUGZ010000064.1:0-12979 GCA_910585855.1 uncultured Lachnospiraceae bacterium
CTAAACACGCACCTTTTTTTGCACCCCCTGCATGGAAGCAGGAGGCGCAAAAAATCCTAGGTTTTCGATCAGAATCTTAAGACTTTCTAACTTTTCTCCAAAGTCGCTGCAGCGCAAACCAGCAAACGAAATCTAGCTGTTAGTTGAAAACCAGTAAAAAGTGCAACAGAAAATTTTTTTAATATAAGAAAATTTATAAAACCTTTGATTAGAATAAAATCATGTATTGAAAGTACATTGTATATAATATGTAAAGTTTTTTTCCTTCAGAAGCCAGAAAACAGCTGGATTTTGGTTCTCCTATTGGGCTGCAGTGACTTCGTAGGAAAGTTAGAAATTCTTTGACTTCTGCTGAAATACACAGGATTTTTTTCACATCCTGCTTCCATGCAGGGTGTGAAAAAAAAGGTGCGTGTTTAGCCCGTATAAAAGGGAAGCGATAACTTATCGCAGAAAAAATTGTTCCTTATGTCAATATCGTTTCGGTTGAAATACGGGCGAATTGCGCACCGGTTCGTCCGGTTGGATGCACAAAAGGGCAGAAGTCTTAGAATTTCTTACTTCCCGAAGATCGGAACAGCAGCCCAATAGGAGAACCAAAATCCAGCGTCCCCTCCTCTGTTCCCCATTTTTCATAAAAGAATTAATTCACTCTTGACAAATCTAACCAGAAAGACTATCATATCAAACAGGGAATTCACTCAAAATCTTTTTCATAGAGTGGATTACTCTGCGAAAACCTACTATTTTCTAGTAAATAAATCAACAATATTTCCGATATAGTAATTATCTTCTCATTTCTGTTTTTTCCTTTTTGTTTTTTATATTTTTAGAAAGATTTTGATATATTTGGAGGTAATTATAATATGAATACTATTTGGTCTAACTACATACAGAATATAGGAACATTATATTCTTCCCGCACTCTTCGATTTTCTGATAAGTATGAAGAAAATTATAAACGTGCTTTTTGTATTGATAAAAAACAAAAATTTCTTGAAATAGGCTGTGGTCCGGGTGTACTTACCCAAGCTCTTACCCGCTGGTATCCAGATGCTGAAATTATTGGTATTGACAGGGATACTGCTTTTATTGAATTTGCTTCACAGCAAGCACCCCATATAAAATTTATAGAAGCAGATGCAACTGCACTCCCCTTTGCAGATCAATCTTTCGATGTAACAATTTCCCACACTGTTCAGGAACATATTGAACCGTCAAAATTTTTTAAAGAACAGCTTCGAGTATTAAAACCAGACGGTGTTTGTATTGTTTTATCTGCAAGACGCAGTATTTGTATTACGGCTAACTGTATCGCTGAGCAAAGCGATTTTGAAAAAGAAATATGGAATCGAGTAGAACAGTCTTGCCAAAATACCAATCAAAAATATCAAGTCGGACAATATTTTTTAAGTGAAAGTGAATTGCCTTCTGTTATGGAACAATACGGTTTTCGTCAGGTTTCTACTTCTTATTTGACTATCAATCTCACACCCGACAATCCAGAAAACACAAAAGAAAAGGCATATGCTATGATAAATGCTCAATATCAGACAAGTATGGATGCCATTGATTCTATCTCTTATATTACTCCTGATATTGTAAGTAAAGAAGAAATCAGTAAAATGAAAGAACAGTTAAAGCTAAAATATAAAAAACGAATCGAACTTTATGATTCTAATCAGAAGCAATGGGATACTCATATTCCACTGACTATGATACTTCGTGGTATAAAATAAAATTGATAAATTTAAAATACCGGAATGAAAGTAATTTCATTCCGGTATTATCTATACATAGAGCAGCCTGAAAAAACATGTATCCTACCATCCAAACTACCATTCAAAAATAAAAAACTGTCTAATTATCTGTAAAAAAGCTGCGGCTGCATATTTTATGTATAGTAACTTGTTACTTTTCTGATTTTTATTTTTCATCAGACTTTTTTCATAGAGTTGGATGATACATTTCTATTCTATGCACATTTTCCAAAAATGTTCCCTCTTTTTTTATTTTTTCATTTCCACATTTTTCTTTTATTTTTGGTCATTTCTCTATCTTATTTTTAATATTAAAAATTTAGTTTTAAGTTTTAAACTTATTATATTATTCTTGATAGCGAAAAAAACACCTATTTCCACTATCTTTAGAAAAATTCCATTTTTTATTGACGGTATCTTATTTTGTATGTTATTCTAAGCTAAAGAGAAAAAAACTAATAAAAAATTTAAGAGCAACTACCTAGGAGGAATTTATGACAGATTTTTTGATGAAACCAAAAATAGATTTTGCTTTCAAAGAAATCATGACAGATGAAATTACCCGCATTGGCTTTTTATCTGCTATACTAAAATTAGATCCAAATCAGATAAAAGAAACCCATCTTTTAAATACCAATCTCCGAAAGATACATGAAGAAGAAAAGCAAGGGATTTTGGATGTTTGAATTTCTATGAATGATAATACTGAAATTGACATTGAAATCCAACTGAGCGAATTAAAAGTATGGGCAGATCGATCGTTATTTTATTTATCCAAAATGTATACCGAACAAATTCAAAAGGGACAAACGTATGACGTATTTAAAAAATGTATCAGTATTAATATTTTAGACTTTACTCTCTTTCCAGAAAATTCCGAATTTTATTCTTGTTTTCGAATTCTGGAAGAAACACGGCACATCCTCTATACAGATAAAATGGAATTTCATGTATTAGAACCTCCAAAACTTCCAAAAGAATTAACAGAAGACAGTAACCAAATTCTATTATGGGCAAAATTTATCAATGCCGAACGAAAGGAGGAATTTGAAATGTTAGCAAAAAAAGATGTTTATATCGATCATGCCTACCAGCAGCTGCAGCTGATCAGTCAAGACAAAGAAAAACGACTCGAATATGAAGCCAGAGAAAAAGCTATTCGGGATCATAATCAATTAATGTATGAAGCAGAACAGCGGGGAATTCAGAAAGGGGTTCAGCAAGGAATTCAACAATTAGTATCTACTTTGCGGGATTTTTCTATTTCAGATGAAATTATTCTTCAAAAGATTCAAGAAAAATTTCATCTTTCCAAAGAAGAAGCTAAAAAAATTTTATAAATTTTGCAAATAATATAAACTTTCAGCAACAGCTTCTATCAGGACTATTTAACTAACAGTGAGAGGCAGTTTGCTCCTGTCCTTTGACTGCGACTTCAGAAAACGGTTAGAAAGTCTTGGCTTCTGTGGAACTACCTAGAATTTTTTGCATATCCTGTTTCTACGCAGGATATGCAATGTTTAATTACGCCCCGGTTCGTCCGGTGGAATCTACATAAATACAGAAGCCATAGACTTTCTTTCCGTTTGAAGCGAAGCAAGCAAAGGACAGGAGCAAACACTTCTGCCCCCAACTATAGACAAAACTATTTATTTGTGACATCCTCCCCCGCCTGAAGAGGCGGGGGCTTCCTTTCGCATAGTGCGAACAGTCAGTTCTCGTTCGATAGCACTACTGTACTAAGCATAAGCGAGCTAACCCCATGTGCCCCACGGTTTTATGTATGTTTGAAGTCAGACAGTCACAAGCCGCATACCCTCGTTTCTAATATTGATTGCTGCATTGATATCCCTGTCGTGATGTGTGCCGCATCCGGGACAGTTCCATGCTCTGACAGCAAGATTTTTTGTTGCCATGTTTTTGTAACCGCAGATATTGCAAATCTGACTGCTTGCAAAGAATTTATCAACTTTTACAAGCCTTTTCCCTTGTTCCTCCAGCTTGTACTTTAGATATGTGACGAACATTCCCCAACCATTATCACTTACTGATTTACCGAAGCTTAGGCATTGCGACATTGCTTTCATATCAAGATTTTCTATACACACGCAGTCATAAATATCCGCTATCTGCCTTGACTGTTTGTGTAGAAAATCTTTTCTTTGATTTGCAATTTTTTCATGAAGTCTTGCAACTTTTATACGCTGTTTCTCACGGTTCTTTGAGCCCTTCTGCATAAGTGACAGCGTTCTTTGCTCCTTTTTCAGCTTCTTTTCTGATTGACGATAATATCTCGGATACTGTGGTTCGTTTCCGTCACTGTCTTTATACAATTCGTACATAGAAAAATCCAATCCTAAGAAAGTCTGCGTGGTTTGTTCCTGTATTTGGTTTTCGTACTCAAACAAAACACTTGCATGATACTTTCCGCTTGGAGTCTGGCTTACCGTTACGGATTTTAACTTATAGTCTGACGGAATCAGTCTGTGTTGTTTCAGCCTTACAAGACCTATTTTAGGCAATTTCATATAGCCGTTTTCAATCGATACAGAACCCTTTTGGTTATTTGTAGTGTAAGAATTTCTGTTTCTATGTTTTGATTTGAATTTCGGAAATCCCGTTTTCGGACTTCTGAAAAAATTATGATACGCTTTCTGCAAATTCATTTGTGCATTGGCAAGTGCTAAACTGTCAACCTCTTTCAGCCACTCAAATTCTGCTTTATATTGAGCAGGCGTGTTATTCAGCTGTTGTTTGGTTTCTTCATAATACTTGATTTTATGAGACAGCATTTTATTGTAAATAAATCTTACACAGCCAAATGTTTTGGCAAACAAAATCTTTTGCTCATCGTTCGGATATATTCTGAATTTATAGGCTTTGTTTGCCATGGCTTTCCCCTCTTTTTCTCCTATTTTCTTATTCTTGTGTTTCAATATATTTCTTAATTCCTTCAATGGATGCTCCACCTGTTGGAAGGAGGCAAAAACTTTGATTCCAAAAATATTCTTTCCATCGCTTTTGTCTTATTTGCGAAAATTCTTTCTTCAAACGCCGACTGCTTGCACTTTTGTATGCGTTTATGAATTTGCTTCTTTCACTTTTTGGGTGAGCCTTAAACAGAATAGGCACATGGTCTTTATCATGATTCCATTCCTGTAAGGTTATATTATAATTTGGTGCGATATACTCAAATATTTCTTTCGCTCTGTCAGAAATTTTATCATCAAATACTTTTCTTCGATATTTTATAATCAGTACGAGATAATAATACAGCAAAAATACTGAATATGCATTACTGTATAATTCCATAAATTTATCAAACTTTCCTATTTTTCGACTGATATTATTGTAACCTATTATTTTCTATTTGTCAAGAGGTGGGATAGGACGCAATTCATCCCCCATTTTAGAAGTGGGGGACTTCTTGCTATAAAAGGTTAAATTTATATAAAATATCGAAATAGTCACAGATTGATTATCCTTTATTTAATTTTTCTATAAACTCCTTGTATTTTAAATGACAATAAAAGTATTTTATAGTATAATTATTTTAAAAATAGTTTCTTGAATTACGAAGCAGACTAAAAAATAAAATACGGAGGATGTAAAATGGCTGAATTAGAAAACAGCAAGGATTTAATTAGCGTACTATGGAGTGGAGCAGATATCCTTCGCTCGAAAATGGATGCAAATGAGTATAAGGATTATTTATTAGGAATTGTTTTTTACAAATATTTATCGGATTCTTTTTTAATTAAGGTGTATGATTTGCTTTATGATGAAAAACCAAACTCATTAAAAACTGCATTAGAAGCTTATAAAGAAGCATTAGAAGATGATGAAAATGCAGAAGAATTAAAAGAACAGATTCAGGCAGAATGTCATTATATTATTGAACCTGAATTGACTTACACATGCTTTGCAGATGCAGCAAGAAATAACACATTTCATCGGGAACAACTGCAAAAGGCATTTAATAACATTGAACAAAGCGATCCCTTATTTGCAGATTTATTTACAGATATTGATTTATATTCTAACCGTTTAGGAACAGGAGATCAAAAACAAAGCGATACTGTTGCAAGTTTAATAAAAGAAATTGACAAAGCCGATTTATTACATTCCGATTCCGATGTACTTGGAAATGCATATGAATATTTAATCGGTCAGTTTGCCTCTGAAACAGGAAAAAAGGCAGGAGAATTTTACACCCCACAAGCCGTATCAAAAATTTTAACCAAAATAGCGATTGCCGGACAGGAAATAAAAAAAGATTTATCCGTCTATGATCCATGTATGGGTTCTGGTTCACTTCTTTATAAATGCAAAAAAATATGCAAAAGAACCAAATTATATCAAATATTATGGGCAAGAACTGATGACATCTACCTATAACCTTGCAAGAATGAATATGTTTTTACACGGAATTGTACCAGAAAACCAAAAACTTCATAACGGGGATACTCTTGATGGAGATTGGCCTACCGGAGAAGAAACAGATTTTAATATGGTTCTTATGAACCCGCCTTACTCTGCAAAATGGAGTGCAGCGGCAGGATTTTTACAGGATGAAAGATTCAGCGATTACGGCGTATTAGCACCAAAGTCCAAAGCAGATTATGCATTTTTATTACATGGATTATATCATTTAAAAAATAATGGTACTATGGCGATTGTATTACCTCATGGCGTCCTATTCAGAGGTGCTGCAGAAGGCAAAATAAGAGAAAAATTACTCCGTTCAGGAAATATTTATGCGATCATTGGTTTACCTGCAAATTTATTTTACAATACGTCTATCCCTACTTGCATTATTATTTTGAAAAAACATAGAGAGGGAAGAGATGTCTTATTTATAGATGCTTCAAAAAAATTTGATAAAGGTAAAAAACAAAACACTATGACAGATGAGCATATAGACTCTATTATAAATTTATATCATAAAAGAGAAACGGTAGAAAAAGAGTCTTTCCTTGCAAGTTTTGAAGATATCGAAAAAAATGATTTCAATCTTAACATTCCAAGATATGTGGAAAATTTCGAAAAAGAAGAAGAAATCGATTTAAACACCCTTTTAACTGATATGAAAAAAACAGACGAAGAAATTGAACAAGTTCAAGGAGAATTTTTAACGCTTCTTAAAGATTTAACTTCTTCAGATGAAACTATAATGTCATCATTAAATGAACTGATTGGAATGATTGAGAGGTGAACAATATGGATAATCCAAAAATTAGATTTAAAGGCTTTACAGATGCTTGGGAACAGCGTAAGCTATTAGAGTTTGGTAAAGCAACAGGTGGAACTTCTATAGAATCAGAATTTTCTGAAAATGGTATTTATAAAGTAATAAGTATTGGTAGTTACTCAGAAAATAGCATTTATAGAGATCAAGGCTTACGTGCAGTTGAGTCAGAAAAAACGCTAAATAGGATTCTAAACAAGGGTGACATCACTATGATTTTAAACGATAAAACTACATCAGGAAACATTATTGGAAGGGTGCTTTTGATTGAAAAATCGGGTGTCTATGTATATAATCAGAGAACTGAAAGAATAGAGTTGGATAGCAATAATTATGACTCGCAGTTTATATATACTATGTTAAACGCCCCTCAAATTAGAGATAAAATTATAAAGCAAAGTCAGGGAAATACACAAATTTACGTTAATTGGCCGACAATATCACAGACAGAATATTTCGTGCCACATATTAAGGAGCAACAGCAAATAGGCCACTACTTCCGCCACCTCGACTACCTCATCACCCTTCACCAACGTAAGTGTGATAAAATAAAAGAATTGAAAAAATATATGTTGCAAAAAATGTTTCCCCAAAATGATATGAATGTTCCAAAGATTCGGTTTGCTGGATTTACTGATGTTTGGGAACAGCGTAAGCTGATTGACATTTGTGATTATGTTGACTATAGAGGAAAAACTCCAACGAAAACAGAAACAGGAATATTTTTAGTAACTGCTAAAAATGTCAAAAATGGATATATAGATTATGAGTGCTCAAAAGAATTTATTTCAGAAAATGATTATGAAGAAGTAATGCATAGAGGTAAGCCAGAAATTGGAGACATTTTGATTACAACAGAAGCTCCTTGCGGTAATGTGGCCCAAGTAAACACTATAAATATCGCACTTGCCCAAAGAATTATTAAATATAGGGGGCATAAAAATATTATAGATAATACATATCTAAAACATTATTTATTGTCACCTATCTTTCAAAAATTATTATTTGAAAAAAGCTCTGGCGGCACAGTCCAAGGTATTAAGGGAAGTATACTACATCAGCAAAATATTCAATATCCAACATTTGATGAACAAATAAAAATAGGTCAATATTTAAATAATATTGATCATTTCATCACCCTTCACCAGCGGAAACTGGAAAAATTGAAAAATATTAAGAAATTCATACTCCAATATATGTTTATTTAGTTTTTAAGGTTTCAGTTAAAAAATAGACTATAAATATATTTTGGTGTTATAAAGGGAGAAAATACTATGTTAAACATCTTTTTTGGTGATATGAAGGATGTGATTTTTAATGTATCAGTGTATTTTAAAAACGTATATCATGACGAGTGGATAACAGCACCGCTATCAGTAGAGATGATTGCAGATGTTGATAAATCAAAAGTAATTGATGGTGGTGTGATAGACAGTCCAGTATTGGGGAAAATACCACCGACAAGTTTGTCCGGTGGAGTAAAGACGTTGATATTGATTGAAAATAGACCAGATAAAGTATTTAACGCTACGAATTGTGGTAATGATTGTGCAAAATGGCTTTTAAAGATAGCAGAGAAAAAAGACGTAACGATTAATCTTAGATATATGATGGATTTTGGAAAAGGAAATTTTGATATCAGAGTCTTAAACAATAACCGGGTTGTTCACTGTATGGAGGAACTGATTTCAGCAGCAATTCAGTATGTGTAGGTAGAAAAAATAAAGGGTAATATTCCTATCATTGTACAAAATGAAAGGATAAAATATGAATTTATTCTTCAGAGGAATCTTACGATTATCAGAGAGATAGTGCAATTAAAAAAACAACGTCGGTAGATATGATAAAAGAATTACAAAAGGCAGCAACAAA
This sequence comes from uncultured Lachnospiraceae bacterium, assembly GCA_910585855.1. Classification (GTDB taxonomy): domain Bacteria; phylum Bacillota; class Clostridia; order Lachnospirales; family Lachnospiraceae; genus MGBC114844. Next base: position 8,881 of record CAJUGZ010000064.1, read on the forward strand.
AAAATATATAAAAAGCAAAACAAGTTCCCAAAAAAGTTTAAACAATATTCCTTTTTTGTTTCGAAGCCAAGAAACAGCCAGATGCGAAAACAGTGGGCAGTCTGCAGTGACTTTGAAAAAAAGTTAGAAGTTCTTAGATTTCTGCTTCAAAAACCTAAGATTTTTTGCACATACTGCTTCCATGCAGTGTGTGCAAAAAAAGGGGTGTGTTTAGCCCGCATAAAAAGAAACGACTCTTTTTATAGAGGACAGATTTTTAGATATGCCAGTCCCGTTTTGGCTGCAGTGCGGGCGAATTGCACCCCGGTCTGTCCGGTTGAATAAACGAAAATGCAGAAGTCTTAGAACTTCTTGCTTTTTGGAAACCGGAACAGCAGACTGCCCACTATTTTCGTATCTGGCGTCCTCCGTTTGAAAAATCCCCTCACCTTTACATAAAAGCACTATAAAATACATAAAAATTAAACTATTACTAACAAAGGAGATAATAAAAATGCCAGAATTAGAATCACTATTAGAAAACAAACTAATTGAACAATTAATCCACGGTGAATCCCAATGGACATACCGAAAAGACTTAAAAACAGAAACGGATTTATGGAAAAATTTTAAATATATCCTTGAACAAAATAATAAAGATAGATTAAACGGAAACCCCCTTTCCGATACAGAATTTGAACAAGTAAAAAATCAATTACAATTTTCTTCTTTTTATAAAGCCGGTGAATGGCTAGTCGGAGAAAATGGAAAAGTCCAAGTACACATCCAGCGAGATACCGAACGCTTGCATTTAGTAGTAATGAATCATGAACATATCGCAGGCGGCAGCAGTGTCTATGAAGTAATCAATCAATATCGTGCATTAAACCCCAATGAAAATAAAAACACCCCTGTCAGAAACAGAAGATTTGATGTCACTCTTTTGATCAACGGACTCCCCCTAATCCATATAGAATTAAAAAATAAACAACATTCTTATATGGACAGCTTTTATCAAATAAAGAAATATATCGGCGAAGGAAAATTTACAGGCATTTTTTCTGCTGTCCAAATGTTTGTCATTAGCAACGGCGTAAATACAAAATATTTTTCAGCAGCAAGCGATACCGAACTAAATCCGAAATTCATCAGCGGATGGCTGGATAAATACAATAACCCCGTATCCGACTATATTGATTTTACTAAAAATATACTGCGTATACCAGAAGCTCATGAAATGATTGCCCGATACACTGTATTAGATGAAGATGCCAAAAGATTAATCTTACTTCGTCCATATCAAATCCATGCAATAGAAGCCATAAGAGAAGCCTCCAAAGTTGGAAAATCCGGCTATGTTTGGCATACAACCGGCTCTGGCAAAACCTTAACCTCCTATAAAGCAACCAGAAACCTTTTAATGGATATCCCATCCATAGATAAAGCAATTTTCCTAATCGACAGAAAAGATTTAGATGCACAGACCACAATGGCTTTTCAGGCTTATGCCAACAATGATTTAATTGATGTTGATGAAACAGAAAACGTAAACGATTTAAAGCAAAAACTGAAATCAGATAACAGACAAGTTATTGTAACCACTATTCAAAAGCTGCAAAAACTAATTACCAAAAAATTAAAAGCAGATACTCCAGAATATCATAAAATAAAAAATCTAAAAATAGCTTATGTAGTAGATGAATGCCATAGAGCCGTCACCCCAAGCACCAAAAGAGAATTAGAAAGATTTTTCAGTCATTCTCTATGGTTTGGATTTACCGGAACTCCAAGATTTGCAGAAAATCCATATCCTCAGTTAGGCGATTTGCCTCGTACTACAGAAGACTTATACGGGAAATGCTTACATAAATATACCATTCAAAATGCCATTCATGATAACGCCGTACTTGGATTTCAGGTAGAACACAATGGGCCTAAAAATACAATCGATGAAACAGACAGCAGTATCTATGATAACGAAACCCATATGTTAAAAGTATTAAATGTTATTTTAAATAAATCTTATCATAAATTAGGTTTTCAAAATGGAAAAGGAAAAACATATGAAGCATTGCTTACAACTAGCTCCATTCCATTAGCACAAAAATACTATGAATTATTAAAACAGGTTAAAAATGGAAAATCCTCACTGAAAATTGATGAAAAAATAAAACAAGTCCTTCCAGACTTTCCCAAATTTGCCATTACCTATTCTATATCGGAAAACGAAGAAAGTTCTCAGGTAAATCAACAAAAAATGCAGGATTCATTAAACGATTATAATGCAATGTTTGGCACAACATATGAATTATCTCAAATTCAAAGCTATAATGGAAATTTAAACAAAAGACTTGCAAGAAAAGATGCAAAATTCCAAAGCAGACACGAACAGCTTGATTTAGTAATTGTTGTAGATCGTCTGCTAACAGGATTTGATGCCCCTTGTATGTCCACTATTTATATTGACAGACAGCCAAAAGGACCACATGAATTAATACAGGCATTTTCAAGAACCAATCGCATTTATGATAAAAATAAAGCCTATGGGCAAATCGTTACATTCCAAGCCCCAACCCTCTTTAAACAATGTGTTGATAATGCAGTAAAATTATACTCAGCAGGCGGTACAAAAGATGCACTTTTAGCAGAATGGGATGAGGTAGAGCCAGCATTTAAAAAAGCACTTACAGAACTTAAAATTACAGCACAAACACCATCAGAGATTACAGGTATGTCATTAAAAGAAAAAGAATCTTTTGCAAAGATATTCCAAAACTTCGATAAATTATTTGCACAGCTAAAATCATTTACTAATTATGATGAAAGTATGCTGAAAGAATATGGAATTATACAAGAAGAATATGATAACTATGTAGGGCATTATCTAAATATATTAGAAGAACTAAAAACCGAAAAACCAGATAAAGAACAAGAAGATTCCTATCTATCCGAACTAGACACCGATTATGAATTAATGGCTTACAGCAACACTAAAATTGATTATGAATACATTATTAATTTAATTCAAAATATCGTTGCAACTAATAACGATAAAATAAATATCACACCAGAAGAAAAACAAAAAAAGATAGATGAAATAAAGCAATATATAGAAGAACTCCGTAAAGAAAATCCAAAAGTTGCTGATATTATGTCTAATCTGATACATGAAATTGAATTAGATGAAAATAAATACAAAGGACAATCTATTCTTAATATTGTAGAAAACATAAAACAGGATTGTATTGATAAAATAATCACAGATTTTTGTATTACATGGTATGCATCAAAAGAAGATATTATATATGCCGCCACACATTACAGAAATGGTGAAATACCAAATGAAAGTGCTATTAAAGCAACGATCGATTATACAAACTATAAAAAAATACAAGAAAAAGCCTTGCCTAAATTTAAATTCTATACACAAATGATGGCAGAATTAAAAGAAACATTAGAAAAAGAAATTAAACCATTGATTCATAATTAATTATAATATATAATAATTTTAATTACTTGATGTTAAATATACAACAGTAATTCAAATATTCTATCTTCTAAAGAATTGGATAAAACTTCTGTCAATTTTTCCAACAAAAGTACAGAAAGCAGAAAATCCAGAATATATAACTTAAATATAATAGGAATCAAACAGCCGAAATCCAAAGGGCGGTCTGCAGAGGGTCATCATTTCCCGTCGGCACTTAGGTGCTGTATTGCTGTCTTTTAGCACCTTATGTGTCTGCTATGAAAATAGGAAATGCTAAGCGAAAGCGGGCTCGGTGCAGACCGTCCTTTGGATTTCGGCATCCCCTCCGAAGATAAAAATTCTTACCCCTCTACCCTTCCCGAGAAGAACTTGCAATCGCCTGTGCCAACGGTTCAATCTGACAAAGCAGATTTCGAATTTCCTCTAAAATAGCTGCCTTTTTCCCGTCACTCTCCTCAATATCCTCAATACAACTTAAAACTTTATCATAATGTGCTTTTGACATTACCACAAAATCCGAAATTCCATCCATTTTCCTTTGAGAAACCGAAATAGCATCCACAATATCCTTCTGCACATGATTTACTTGATCCGTCTGCCCTTTAATTGCCTCAAATATCTCATAAGTAG
>CAJUGZ010000064.1:12989-16116 GCA_910585855.1 uncultured Lachnospiraceae bacterium
AGTAGCATCTACATTTTTCTCATTTGCCTCTAATGCCGTTCTTGCCTGAACCAAAGAAGTATTCAATTCCCCTGTTTCCTCTTCTACATGTGCAATACTTTCATTGACTGCTCCAACCAGCTTTTTTATCTGCTCCGCAAGCCCTGTAACCTGTCCGGCAACCACAGAAAATCCTCTTCCCTGCTCCCCTGCTCTCGCCGCCTCAATCGATGCATTTAATGCGAGCATATTCGTTTTATTTGCCACAGCAATAATACTTCCCGTACAACCTTTAATCTCATTTACCGCCGTTAAAAGTGATTCAAATGTCTGATCCATCGACTGAAACCGTTCTGTTACTTTCTGAGAATCTTTTTTCAACTGTTTTACCTGTTCCTGTGCCTGATTTACCGAACCAATAATATCCTTTCGCACTCCCTGAAAAGAATCTGCTGCCTCTGAAATTCCGCCAAACATCTGCTCAAACTCAGCAATATGACTATTTAATCCATCCACTTCCTCTAAAACAGACTGAAACGCCCCTTTAATCTGCAAAATCTGCTTTGAAGTCATTACTTCTTCATCCGACAATTTATCATACTGCTTATCCATATACTGTTTTGTATAAACAATCGGATACACTTGTTCCTTTAAATCAATCGCCTTTTCTTCCTTTTTTTCCGTTTTTTCTACTGTTTTCTTTGAAAATAATCTCATTTTTTCCTCCTGTCTATTCCAACACCACACAGGAAAATGTTTGATTTGTATGCTGTCCGTTATAATGTTCTCCCAATCCAATTAAACCTGCATGAGAACCCAATTTTCCTATTTGTTCAAAATACTGTCCTGTATAATGATTCTGCTGAAACAACAGATAACGAAACAGACAATTTATTGAAAAAATACCAGAAACTCGTTTAAAATCTTTTCTTATCTCTGCTACTGTCCCTTTTACAATCTGATCAATATCTCCAGTTTCCAAAAAATAAATCACATCTTTTGGATATACCTTTCGATAACAAGAATACGCCTGATTTCCGGCATCCTCTTTTAATGACACAATATAAGTTTCATTTCCAATCATACGCCCAAGCGGATTGACAAACGTTTGCTTTCCGATCTGATCCGGCGTTACATTACATTCTCTTGTATAAACCCTTTGAAATGGCTCACCATTTAACTCACAAATAACATTTTTCTCCGGGATCGCTTTGGTCACAATATATTTCTTATCTGTCTTAACATAAAGATTTTCCTTATAAACTTTTACCTTTCCAGAGTGATTCTTTACAATTCCATAGGCACAGGCATCCAAATATACCCTTCCATTTGCACTTACCAGACCTTCCCACGCCGTTCCGCCTGTAAGCGAAATATTCCTCTTTCTCAATACCGTTTCCATCGTTATAAGCACACACTCATCATTGCTGCTGCAAAAATCAATACACACGGTATTCTCTGAATTTCCTCCCACTTGATTGACATCCTGTTCAAATTGGTGAATCCTTCTTACCGGCATCTTTGAAACATCGGTCAACACATTTGCTACGGCTGTAATCCCTCCGCAAAAAGCCGTTACCAAAATCCCCTTTTCCAATGCCTGTGTTCCGCCATAACTCTGCCCTACACAGCCAATACTAGGAACTCCCGGATAGAGTTGTTCTAGTTCCTCTACCTTACTTTGAAACAGTTCTTTTTCACTAACACATAAAATAATCAGATTCGGTGCACGCAATCCCCTTACTGCTTCTTTTAAATCACAGTTTCTGCTAATACCTATAAATTGCTCCATACTCTTTCGATTCCTTTCTATTAAGATGAAATCATAGTCCCTGCACGTCCGTCCAATGCCTCTAATGCATCTCTTAACTCCGCAATAATTGCCTTTCTCCCGGGTGCAGCAGAAACAAATTCAACAGCAGCCTCTATCTTAGGAAGCATAGTATCTGTCCCAAATTGTCCTTCCTGTATATATTGCTCTGCCTCTTTTACTGTCATTTGATCCAAAGCACTCTGATTTTCTTTTCCAAAATTTAAATATACTTTATCAATCTCTGTAAGAATTAAAAGAACATCATATCCCAAAAGATGTGCCATCTTTGCAGCCGCCATATCTTTTTCAATAATTGCACTCGCTCCCTTTAATTTCGTCCCCTGCTGAAGCACCGGAACTCCACCGCCACCGCAGGCAATCACAACCTGTCCCGCATCAGCAAGCACCCGAATAGCATCTATCTCAAAAATATCCATTGGCTTTGGAGCTGATACAATCCTTTTATATCCCCCATCTATTTCCACTACATGATTCCCCTTTGCGACTTCCCTGTCTGCCTCTTCCTTTGTCATAAGACGCCCAATTATCTTAGAAGGTCTGCTAAATGCCTTATCAAAAGGATCTACACTGGTTTGTGTAATCAATGTAACCACTGTTTTAAAAATCCCACGATTCAAAAGTTCTGTACGCACTTCATTCTGCAGATCATACCCAATATACCCTTGACTTAAAGCCCCGCACACTGCCATCGGCGCTGTTGTATAACCCGGTTCTAAATTACTTAATTCCGTCATAGCGGCTCGAATCATCCCGACCTGAGAAGCATTACTATGTGTAATAACTATCTGATATTTCTCTTCAATTAAATCTGCCAGATACCGAGCCGTATTTACTACAGCGGTTTTCTGTTCTGGCAGCGTTTTTCCAATCGCATTACGCCCCAATGCGACTACCACTCTCTCCCTTTTCATAAAAACCCTCCACTATTCATCTCTTCTATTCTGTCACTAAACTAAGACTATTGTACCATATTTTTTTTAAACATACCACTAAATTATTATTATTCTTCTTTAATTAGGCTTTTAGAAATAGGATGCTGCCGTAAAAGGTTTACTTTCACCGGACGCAGACGCCAGATTTGAAAACGATAGACAGCCTGCTGTTCCGGTTTCCAAAAAGCAAGAAGTTCTAAAACTTCTGCCTTTTCCTTCATTCAACCAGACAGACCGGGGCGCAATTCGCCCTCACTTCAACCGAAACGGAATGAATGTAAGAAAGGATGTTACCAGCCGTAAACTATCCGCTTTCCTATTATCCGTGCTAAACACGCCCCTTTTTTTGCACACCCTGCATAGAAGCAGGATGTGCAAAAAA
>CAJUGZ010000065.1 GCA_910585855.1 uncultured Lachnospiraceae bacterium
TCCTTTTTTTTCACACACTGCATGGAAGCAGTATGTGAAAAAAATCTTAGGTTTTCGAGCAGAAGTCAAGAACTTCTAACTTTTCTCCAAAGTCACTGCAGGCGGTCCATAGTTTTCGAATCTGGCTGTTTTTTGACCCCGAAACAAAAAGCAAAATGACAAGCACAATTTCTGACGCTATCCAACTAACAGCAAGAGGCGGGTTGCTTGCCTCCTTTGTCTGCGACTTCGGAGAACGGTTAGAAAGTCTTAGGCTTCTGTATGGAAACACCTAGAATTTTTTGCATATCCTGCTTCCATGCAGGGTGTGCAAAAAAAGGGGCGTGTTTAGCCCGTATCATAAAAAGAGGAGCTGTGTTGTGGATGGGAAAATCTTTCCTTACACCAATCACGTTTTGCCTGTAATACGGGCGAATTGCGCCCCGGTTCGTTCGGTTGGATGTGCTTAGATACAGAAGCCATAGACTTTCTTACCGTTCGGAGCGGAGCAAACAAAGGAGGCAAGCAACCCGCCTCTTGCGTCCGGTGAAAGACACCTCTTTTCCGCATCCTATCCCTATCAGCACTTAGATACCATATTTTAGCATCTTAGTATTCGATATGAAGAATATTAAGCGCAAACGAACCTGAAGCAGACTTCTTTTGGATTCCGGCGTTCCTTCTCAGCAAAAAATCCTTGAATAGAATTTCTTCTATCCAAGGATTTTTACGACGCACACAAATAACCTTTTTCTTTCATCTGTTACCGCAGACTATAAAACTCATGTCCATCATGTTTAAATAACCAATTTAAATTATTATCAAACCATGACATACTACTATAGTCTAAGCGGGCTCTGGCTGAAAAAAACGTAGCACCCTGAGAAAAATCTTCTCCCTCTAATGCCCGTTCTACCGCCTCTCTAACAGAATCGGTTATTGTAGAGGACCAAATCGCTCCATTTCCTGCAGGACTAAACTGGTTCTTCTGAAAAATAACGCCTTCCACTGTATTTGGAAATACACTGCTCTCTACACGGTTCAAAACAACATTTGCAACCAAAATCTGTCCTACCAAATCGCATCCACCTGCTTCTGCAGCTACCAGATGAAGCAAAGAGTTCTTTTCCTGCTCTGTTAAAGTAACAGACGCCATAAATTCATTATATCTGGCAGTTGTACCATTATCTGTTACTAATACTTCTTTTACCTCTGGTGTTTCCTGCTCCTGTATTCCTTCTTCTTCCGGCATTGCTTCTGATATTACTTCTACTGCTGGCTGCGTTTCAAATGTTTCTGTTTCTAATTTCTCTTTTGCCCCGTATACCTTTTCTTTTACTTTTGTTATTTCCTCCTGCACCTGTAACGTTTCTATTCCGTTTCCTGCTTGTTCCATTTGATTCTCTGAGCCTATAAGCCCTTCGTCTACTCTATCATATTCTTCCTGTTGTATTCCACTTTGCCCTTGTGTAACTATCGATAACGAATGTTTTTCTTTCTCAGACAGAATCCCTTTCTTTTCCATTTTATTTTGCAGCAACATCCGCTGTACTTCTATATCGGTCAGTCTGTCTGCCGTGTGTACTTTTGCTTTTGTTTCCACATGAATTTCTTCTGTCACACTTTCTTCCGCTTCCATTTTTGGCAACTGATACTCTGTCATGTTATCTTTACTCAAACTTTGTGAAGAAAAGGTAATTACGGTTATCACTGCTGTGCCTGAAACAAATATGACACAATTTCGATACATTTTCTTCGTAAAAGACGATTGAAAACAACCGTAAATGTCCTGAAGAAATGAGTGTATTCTAAGCATACATACTCCTCTTTTCCTAATAGATTTGTAGTCTGAAACTACATATATTTCCGCCGAAATACTCAGTCGGAGAACATACGTGCATTATAGATTATCACTTGAATCTGGTCAAGTACTTCCCCACATTTTTGGCTGATTCACTGACAATAAAAACCATTTTTTTACAAATCTATAGGAATTTGCATAAAAAATTATCAATTTTTCATTACAACTTTATTGCATATTACAAAATCCGTTTTTCTTATTTGTTAAATAATTGTTACATATTTTTTAAACAGTTTTTGCATTTTCGTTTCAAATTTACTTTATGTAAACCAATACTCATAAAATTAAGTGAGTGAAAGGACGCAAAAATCCCAAGGGAATGTTATTCCGGGATCGGAATAGACCTCCCTTGGGATTTTTGCGTCCCCCTTTGAAAACTTTCCCCCCTTTACTTCCCGCTATTAATATAATTTACAAGTCCCCCTGCCGAAATCAATTTCTGCATAAATTCAGGAAATGCCTGTCCCTGATAAGATGTTCCTTTTGTCCGATTATAAATCTTTCCTGTATCAAAATCAATCTCCACCTGATCCCCATCTGCAATATCCTTACTAGCCTCTGGACATTCAATAATAGGAAGTCCAATATTAATTGCATTTCGATAAAAAATCCGTGCAAATGTTTCTGCAATGACACAGCTTACCCCTGCTGCCTTTATTGCAATCGGTGCATGTTCTCTTGAAGATCCACAGCCGAAATTTTTATCTGCCACAATAATATCTCCTTGCTTTACCCGATTTACAAACTCTTTATCAATATCTTCCATACAATGTTTTGCCAATTCTGCCGGATCGGAAGAATTTAAATACCGTGCCGGAATGATTACATCGGTATCCACATTATCGCCATATTTAAATACACGTCCTGATGCCTTCATCTTTACTCTCCTCCTATGCTTCTAATTCTTCTGGACTGCTAATTTTACCAATTACTGCACTTGCTGCCGCCACAGCCGGACTTGCCAGATAAATTTCTGAAGTCACATCTCCCATACGACCTACAAAATTTCGGTTTGTAGTAGAAACACATCTCTCTCCTGCGGCAAGAATCCCCATATATCCGCCAAGGCAAGGTCCGCAGGTAGGTGTACTGACCACAGCACCTGCCTCAATAAAAGTACGAATCAACCCCTCTTCCATTGCCTGAAGATAAATCTTCTGTGTTGCCGGAATAATAATTGTCCGAATTCCCTTCTTCACCTTTCTTCCCTTCAGCACCTTTGCCGCAATTCTCAAATCCTCAATCCGACCATTGGTACAAGAACCGATTACTACCTGATCAACAGCAATCTCTCCTACTTCATCAATCGTATGTGTATTCTCAGGAAGATGCGGAAACGCCACAGTTGGCTTTAGCTTAGAAAGATCAATTTCAATCACCTGCTCATACTCTGCATCCGAATCTGCCTCATAAATCGTATACGGCTTTTTAGAATGTTCTTTCAGATAGTTCTGTGCTAACTCATCCACAGGGAAAATTCCGTTTTTTCCTCCGGCTTCAATCGCCATATTGGCAATCGTAAACCGATCATCCATTGAAAGATTTACAATTCCATCCCCAGTAAATTCCATAGAACGATAAAGTGCCCCATCCACTCCTATCATCCCGATAATATGCAGAATAATATCCTTTCCGCTTACCCATTTTGCCGGTTTCCCGGTCAATACAAACTGAATCGCAGAAGGCACTTTAAACCATGCTTTTCCGGTAGCCATTCCTGCTGCCATATCCGTACTTCCTACTCCGGTAGAAAATGCACCCAGTGCACCATATGTACAAGTATGAGAATCCGCTCCAATCACTACATCTCCGGCTACTACCAATCCTTTTTCCGGCAGCAGGGCATGTTCAATCCCCATCTCTCCTACTTCAAAATAATTAGTAATCTCATTCTTTTTTGCAAACTGTCTTACACATTTGCAGTGTTCTGCTGATTTAATATCCTTATTCGGCACAAAATGATCCGGAACTAAAGCAATCTTATCTTTATCAAATACCCCGTCTACTTTCATTTTTTCCATTTCATGAATAGCAACCGGAGAAGTAATATCATTCCCCAAAACCAAATCCAAATCTGCTTCAATTAACTGACCTGCCTTTACCTCAGACAAACCAGCATGTGCAGCTAAAATTTTCTGTGTCATTGTCATTCCCATGATTGATTCCTCTCTTTCTGCATTTTCTATACTTATTCCTTTTGCTTGCTATTATACTAAATACTTGTTATAATTAGAAATATCTATTATTGATATATACTATAACTATAAGTTATACTAAACCAAAACAAAGAAAGGAATCCAAAATGATTGAAAACCTCTCCTATTACCATATTTTCTACGAAGTAGCTGCTACCCAAAACCTCTCCAAAGCCGCTCAGAATCTCTATATCAGCCAGCCTGCTGTAACCAAAGCCATTCAAAAACTAGAAGAAAATCTAAATCTTACCCTATTTACCAGAACCTCCCGAGGTGTCCACCTTACCCCGGAAGGAACAGTTTTATACAAACATGTTGCCTCCGCCTTTTCCTCCTTAATAAAAGGAGAACAAGAAATTCAATCTATGCGTTCCCTCCAATCTGGTCAAATCCGAATCGGCGTCAGTACCACCTTATGCAAATATATCCTGCTCCCCTACCTGCAGGAATTTATCCGCACCTTTCCGCAAATAAAAGTTTCCATTTTTTGCCAATCCTCAAACGAAACCTTAAAACTCCTAGAAAACAATCAAATCGACTTCGGACTAGTAGGAGAACCCATCCACAAAAAAAATCTAGTCTTTTCCCCTATCCAAACCATTCAGGATACCTTTGTCTGCAACCAAAAATACCACACCCTAATCTCTCCTATTAACCCAGAACAGCCATTTTTTCAAAACTGTACCCTTTTAATGCTAGACAAAAACAATCTATCACGCCAATATATCGACAATTACTTTCTAGAACACCAAATTATCCCTTCCTGCCTTCTAGAAATCAGCACCATGGATCTTCTAATCGAACTTGCAAAAATCGGGGTCGGAGTTGCCTGTGTCATAAAAGAATTTATCCAAAATGAACTAGAAACCGGTCAGCTTCTAGAACTCCCCTTAAATATCCCTATTCACACCAGAAAAATCGGATATACCTATTTAAAATCCTCTTATCTTTCTCTGGCAGCCAAACAATTCCTAACCTTAGCCGGACAGAGGACACCAAAAACCGAATAGACCTGCCTTCCGATTTCAGCGTCCCCCTCCCACAAAAAAACAGAACCTGTTTCGCCGTTTCGGTTCTGTTTTTTATCTTTTATCTGCTTAAAATTTCTCTTACTTTCTTACATCTTGCCTCAAGAGAATACGTCTTAAATGAAAGTTTATTTACCCGCACAATATCCTGATTATCCTCTAATTCTGCCAACTTCACTTTTTTACAAACTTCACTGGTCGCAATATCTTCGATATACTCAAAATATGTAAAATCACTCTTTCTAGTAAGCTGCTCTACACATTCAATAACTTCCCTCGAAAATCCTGCATCCTGCAAATCATGAATCGAACAATCGGTATCTTCCAATACATCATGAAGCACAGCCACAATTTTTTCAAACTCCGTATCCATCTTATCTGCTACCCTCATTGCATGATTGATATACGGTTCTCCTTTCTCATCGGTATGTCCATTCAATACTTTACTTGCAAATTTAATCGCATTGTCTAACATAACTGCATCTCCCTTCTAAATTTCTTGCTATTGTCAAACAGCAAATTCTCTTATAACATTGTACCTCTTTTTTGAAATTTTTTCAATATTTTTATTAATTTTCACTATACTTTTCTAAAAAGAAAGCATCCGTCCCGTTAAATTTGCGATTTTGTTATAAAATACCAAACGTTTTTTCTCTTATAGTACCAATCTTTTCTATATTTATCCGATAATCGTTCCCCCGCCCAATACATAATCTCCCTGATAAAATACCACTGCCTGTCCGGGTGTAATCGCACGCTGAGGCTCATAAAATTTACATTCGATCTGATCTGGATCTGTTTTTCTTATTTTGCAGTATGCCCCTTTATGACTGTAGCGAATCTTGGCAAATACCTCCATTTCTCCTTCTATCTCTGGTACTGCCATAAAATTCAGCCGATTGGCATACAGCCGATCTCCATATACTTCTTCCCCTGTTCCGATTACCACTTCATTGGTCTGGGGACGAATCTCTGTTACAAAAGCAGGACTTCCAAGAGAAAGATTCAGCCCCTTTCTCTGTCCAATGGTATAATGAATCAATCCCTTATGCCTGCCCAGTACGATACCGTCTGCACGCACAAAATTTCCGGGCAGAATCTCGCTTTTGGTATGTTTTTTTATAAAAGCCGCATAGTCATGATCGGGTATAAAACAAATTTCCTGACTATCTTTTTTTTGTGCTACCAAAAGTCCAATCTCTTCTGCTGTCTTTCGAATTTCTTCTTTTGTATAAGCCCCTACTGGCATCAAGGTATGAGAAAGCTGCTTCTGTGTTAAATTATATAGTGCATAAGTTTGATCTTTTTGAGCCGTAACCGATTTTTTTAGAGCAAATCTCCCATTTGAAAGCTGCTCTATCTGTGCATAATGCCCGGTGGCAATAAAATCTGCTCCCAGTGAAAGGCTTTTATTTAGCAAGGCCTCCCATTTTACATATCGGTTGCAGGCGATACAAGGATTGGGCGTATGTCCTTTTAAATATTCTTCTACAAAATAGTCGATTACTGTTTCCCGAAATTCTTTTCGAAAATTCATGACATAAAAAGGAATCCCCAAATCATCTGCTGCCCTTCTGGCATCCTCCACAGCCGACAGCCCGCAGCAGCCGTTTTCTGCCGTTTCTTCTTCCTGCCAAATCTGCATGGTAACTCCGATTACCCGATAGCCCTGCCTTTTTAATAAATAAGCTGCTACAGAAGAATCCACTCCGCCCGACATTCCAACTATAACTGTTTTTTGTTCCATCTTTTTCCATCCTAAATTAAAATTCTATTTTCTGTTAAAACATTCGATAACAAGCTGCATCCCATTCTTCTTTCCGATCCAAATACCGCTGATTCAGCCATTGAACCAGCTCTTCTCTTCCTTCTTCGGAAAAACAAAATGTCTGTCTTTCTTTTTCTTCTTTTGTACATTCAAAATTATAGGGTTCTGGCCAAATAGTAACCAAAAATTCCTCTTCTGCTTTTTCAATTCGATACCGCATCCCCCGATACCCTCCGGTAAATACACTCTTTTTATAGAAATTAAGAGGCATTAATTCCGCCTTCTCAATCATAAATCATACATTCCTTCCATTCTGTTTTACAAAATCATCATACAAAGGGGACATTGCACGCAATTTTTCCACAATTTCTTTTATCGAATCCACCACAAAATCCATCTCTTCTTTTGTATTTTCCTCTCCAAGCGTCATCCGCAAAGAGCCATGTGCAATCTCATGAGGCAGTCCAATCGCCAAAAGTACATGAGAAGGATCTAGCGATCCAGATGTACAAGCCGATCCACTGGAAGCACAAATTCCTTTCATATCCAACATAATCAATAACGATTCTCCCTCAATAAACTGTATACTGATATTGATATTATTCGGCAGCCGCCGTTTTCGATCTCCGTTTAACCGCACATAAGGAATTTCCTTTAAAATTCGCTCAATCGCAGCATCCCGCACACTTTGTACCTTCCGGCTTCTTGCTTCCATATCTGCCATAGCAAGTTCTACTGCCTTTCCAAATCCGATAATCCCCGATACATTTTCTGTTCCGGCACGTCTGCGGCGTTCCTGTGCGCCTCCGTGAATCAGCGGTCCTATTTTTACTCCATTTCGTACATAAAGAAATCCGATCCCCTTCGGTCCGTTTAATTTATGACCGCTGGCACTTAATAAATCAATATGCATCTCATCTACTTGAATTGGAATCTGTCCATAAGCCTGTACTGCATCCGTATGAAAAAGAATCCCTTTTTCCTTTGCAATCTCTCCAATTTCCTTTATCGGCTCGATTGTTCCTATCTCATTATTGGCAAACATAACAGAAATTAAAATCGTAGTAGGACGAATTGCTGCCCGCAGTTCCTCCAAATCAATCAATCCATTTTCATCCACATTTAAATAAGTAACAGCAACACCCTGCTTTTCTAAATATTCACAGGTATGCAAAATCGCATGATGCTCTATTTTTGTTGTAATAATATGATTTCCCTTTGTACAATACATTTCTGCAATCGATTTTAGCGCCCAGTTATCTGCCTCTGTTCCGCCTGCTGTAAAATAAATTTCCTCTTTCTTTGCTCCAAGAGAATCGGCTATCGTTTCCCGTGCCTTTTGTATCTCAATTTTATTTTTTGCTGCAAATCCATATACAGAAGAAGGATTTCCAAACTGATTCGTAAAATAAGGAAGCATCGCCTCCACCACTTCTTTTCGTGCTGCTGTCGTAGC
Source organism: uncultured Lachnospiraceae bacterium (assembly GCA_910585855.1). GTDB lineage: Bacteria > Bacillota > Clostridia > Lachnospirales > Lachnospiraceae > MGBC114844. The sequence goes on from CAJUGZ010000065.1 coordinate 8,288, forward strand.
AGCATGATCTAAATATATAAACTGCTCCATATCATACTCCCTTTCTGCGCTGCTGCGCTGTTTTCTCTCTTTTCCTAGTGTTTTAATAGGTTTTATATTACCACTGCTTATTCTGATTGTCAATGCAAGTTTTTATACTGATTTTTCTATTTTTATACAAGTTCTCATTCTGAGAATCCTATTTTTTACATATATATAAACTGAACTTCAAAAGAGGTGATTTATGGAAAAATCAAATTCTCTCTCCAACCTTTTTAAAAGCCCTTTCTTTCATGCGACTTTTTATTTAACCGCTGCCGGTTTTCTTTGCAGACTATTAGGGTTCTTCTATAGAATATTCCTATCCAATGTAATTGGTGCAGAAGGTATGGGAATCTATGAACTTATTTTCCCGATTTATGGTCTTTGCCACGCTATCAGCGTTTCCCCAATCCAAACGGCTATTTCCAAATTTACAGCAGAAGAGTCCAAAGGAAACGGCTACATCAACAGCCGCCGCACTCTCCATGCAGGACTTTTCCTTTCCTTTTCTCTTTCTGCACTTTTGGCACTTTCTGTTTGGATTAGTTCTGATTGGATCGCCAATCATTTTTTATTTGAAGAACGCTGTACCTCTTTACTGAAAATTATGGCGGTTGCACTGCCGTTTAGCTCCATTCATAGCTGTATCAGCGGTTACTACTACGGCATAAAAAAAGCGGGAATCCCTTCCCTCTCTCAGCTTACCGAACAAATTGTAAGAGTTTCTTCGGTCTATTTACTCGTTTCTATTGCACAGACCAATCACCTGCAGATTACACCGCTTTTTGCCGTATACGGACTTTTATTTGGGGAAGCCGCCTCTTTCCTATTCTCGACTCTCTCCATCTGTCTTAGTAAAAACTGCGGCAGCAAAAAAGCTACTGCTTTCTGGCCAATACAGCTAAAAAATATTTTACTGTTAGCCATTCCGCTGTCCCTAAATCGTCTGATGCTGACCTTTTTTCAAAGCATTGAATCCATCAGCATCCCAACCAATTTAAGACTCTACGGCATGAGCAGCACAACCGCTCTAGAAACCTATGGCGTCTTTACCGGAATGTCTATGCACTTTATTCTGTTTCCAGCAGCCATCACCAATTCACTGGCTGTTATGCTGCTGCCCGCCGTATCCGAAGCACAAAGTCAAAAAAACAACCGCCGCATTTCCGATATGGCAAGCAAAAGTCTTCGGTTCTGCCTAACGATCGGCATCCTGTTTACCGGCATCTTTCTTGTCTACGGAGCCGATATGGGTACGATTGTCTTCCACAATTCACTTGCCGGAAACTATATCACTACCTTGTCTTGGCTCTGTCCGTTCCTCTATGTTTCTACCACAATCGGAAGCATACTAAACGGACTTGGAAAAACAAAATCTACTTTCCTACACAATATGGCATCCCTGTGTCTGCGTATCCTTTTTATCTTCCTGCTTGTACCAAGACTTGGAATGTATGGATATCTGCTAGGCGTATTGATCAGCCAGCTTTTACTTATGCTTCTGCATCTCTATTCCTGCCAAAAAAGTATTAAATTAGAATTTTACGTATTCCCCGATATGATAAAACCGATTTTTTGTACAGCATCTGCTCTGCTGATAACAAAATTTCTCTCCGAACACATCCTGCATACATACTTTTCCCTTTCTCCCCTTTTAGAACTTGGAGTGCATTGTATGCTGTCTGCTTTCCTGTTCTTTATCATCCTTTACCTAACAGAACCAGACGGAAAATCCTTCCTACTACGAAAATAAAAGAGAGAGGACGCCAAAGAGGACGCCAAAATCGAAAGGAAAATCCGCTCCGAGCCCGCTCTCGCTTAGCATTTCCTCGTAGCGGACACTAGGGTGCTAAAACACAGCACCCAAGTGCCGACGGGAAATGATGACCCTGCGCAGACATTCCTTTCGATTTTAGCTACATATTACCAACCAGCAGAAAAAAATAATTACAAACACTTGCTGCAAACATTTAGAGCCTGTTTCATATCTTCTTAATTTGCCTTAAAATAAGCCATTCTTTTTTATTCAAATCATTCGTAATATCTTTCTCCTCTTACAATGAACAGATATAAATAAAAACTTACCAGAATTATATGTGTCAAAAACTCATTAAAAATTTCACTTTATCACTTTATTATCATTTATAGTTGCAACTCTTTACAGCAATATCCTATATCCTTTTCCGGCTGGTAAGCGTAGCTGAAAGCGGAAGGAAGGTCTATGCAGGGTCATCATTTCCCGTCGGCACTTAGGCACGGTATTTTCGTGCCTTATGTGTCCGCTACGAGGAAATGCTAAGCGCAAGCAGACCCGGAATAGACCTTCCTTCCGCTTTCAGCGTCCTCCCCAGATAAAAAATCCACAATTTTTGTTCTATGCCACAATGATTGCCATTAAATAAAAAGGAATTACTTCCCCTTTTTCACAAGGTAAAATTTCTATTTCCACCCGATGTCGTTTTTTCTCTCCATGATGTATTAAGACCTGTAAATACTGACAATCCCCCCATTCTTCCTCAAAATTTCCATCCAGTAAAACTCCATTTTCCCGTTCTCCATCTAAAACCGCCAAAGCGGAAAGCGCAGGTTTTTTTACCGATTTTCGATACTGAACCGCAATGCAATCTCCTTCTACTTCAAATACAATTCGATCTCCTGTTCGTTTTCCAATCCATCCATTACGAAATGCATCCAAATGTCCCATCTTTTCTTCTGTATCCGTCAAAAAGCCAAAAAGTGAAGGCACACATTCCCGAATGGTAAGTCTTTCTGCCTTTTCATATCCATTTGCAGTCATAGCAGCAGGAAGTTCTTTTTCTATATAAGTTTCTATATAAAAATCTTGTCGATTAACAGTTGACTCTTCTAGTATCTGGTCTTTTCCCTTTTCTAAAAATCGGATCACTTCCTCTGCCACAAGCTTATGCCCGAAATCATTTGGGTGAAGTCCATCCGACGTCAATTCCATTCGGCTAAATTCCCCTGCCCTCATCCTCTGATAGACCGTATCTCGAATACTGATACAAGGCAGATGATACCACTGTCCGACTGCTTGGTGATATTCCTGTGCACTTAATCCAGTGTCATAAAAAACATTGTGCAGCAGCACTACGGCAGGCTTTGAACTCCAAGAAAGCAGACGTCGTACCAGCCCCTCATAAGTTTCCTGAAAAAATAAATTCCCTGTATCATTTACACTAAAGTCTACTACAACAAAATCCGGCTGATACATCAAAAGATCTGTTTTTACACGTGCTGTTCCATAGTGAGAAGAAGTCCCGCCAATCCCGCCATTGATATAATGAAATTTCGCCTTTGGAAATGTCTGTACCCACCATTGAAATACCCGATAAGCATACGTCTTTTCCTGACAGGATGCCAAACTTCCCTGTGTAATCGATCCTCCAAAAAATCCGATTGTCAGTTCCTCCCCCTGCTCTGCCCGGCACATTACCTCTTTTAAACGTGCCATATTAACTTGATTCATACTTCATCACCACCCTTCTATCTCAAGACTTTCCAAATAAGCTGCCAGTTCTTCTGCCATCTCCTCTGCTTCTAAAGTCCGAAGATGCCCCGGCGTCCCCTGCCCGGTTCTCTGAAACCAAAAATAGGTTACCCGTGGATCTGCCATTTCCTTACAAACCTGCTCGATCGACAAATCCCATCCAATATCATGATTTAATAAAGTCGTACAGCAGACCACATGCGCTTTTGGATACTGCGCTAAAATTTTCTCCAAAAATATCCAATACCGTTCTCTCCAAAGCACAGCTTTCTCCCCCATACGATCCTCTTTCATATAATCCTCTGGATGACTATCATTTTGCCCAATTGCTACAATCACCACATCCGGCGTATAATCAGAAAAATCCCAAGAAACCATTTCTCCAAGTTCTGTCTGATAATGCATTTGATTCCAGATCGTTTCCATCCCAATCAAATCCGGCGTTCCAAACCATCCTGTCCCGTCCATAAGAGCAATCCCGCCCTGTGCAATATCATGCAGTTGTGCATGAAGTTTCCGAGCTGTTATCCACGCATAAGAATACCAGCTATTTGAAAACCGCCCGTTATGATTCGGAGGATCTGCCCTTCCAAACCAATCCACCGCTTCAGACACCTCCCCTGCCGAAACCGAATCCCCATATACTTCTATCTTTCGTTTCGGTTTTTCCGGTGCTTCTAACATCCTGCCCCCATCCGACACCAGCAAAGAACAAAGCCGTATCTCATGACAGCTATCCTGCCGTTTAAAAAAAAGAACACTATGTACTCCATCCTGTTCCTCTTCCAAAAAAGAAATCTCTGTCTGTCCTTCCTTCTTCAAAATCCAGCACTTCTGCACCCCGTCTACAATCGCACCAACATAATTATTCCAATAAACATTCCGATTTTCCAAAACCAAAACCGCCTTACGTCCAAAAAACCGAAACTCAAGAGAAGAAGCCGGAAAAATAAACTCCGGTCTTTTTCGATTACGCCGATCAATCCTTCCGCTATACACCAATTCTTCCCGATCCAAATCTATCTCTATCATAGCTTTCCTGCTCCATCCATTCCTTATTTCCCACAATCACAGTTCAAAAACAGCATACTCCGCTGTTTCCCCACTCTATCCATTCCTATTCTCCACAATCCCAACAGTTGTAAACACATAACAAAAACAGCCATCCTTTCCAATTCAGCCACATATTCCCCCCAGTAACTCTACCTACCGGCAAAAATACACAGCAAAAATCCGAAGGGAGGGTCTGCAAAGGGTCATCATTTCCCGTCGGCACTCAGGCACTGTGCTGCTGTATTTTAGTGTCTTATGTGTCCGCTATGAAAATAGGAAATGCTAAGCACAAGCAGAACCCGGTGCAGACCTCCCTTCGGATTTTAGCGTTCCCTTTTCACAATATAAGTTGAGTCAAAGCCTGCTTCAACCCTTCCAAAGCTGCCGAAGCCGCTGAAAGACTTTCTTCTTTCACTCCCATATAAAACTTCACCTTTGGCTCTGTCCCGGAAGGTCTGACGCAGCACCAAGCCCCCCGTTCCAATTCATAATAAAGCACATTCGATTTCGGCAGTCCGGTAGGCGTCACCGTCTTATCTTCCAGCAAAAGCCGTGTTCCCGCCTGATAATCCCGAAATGCAATAACCGAATACTCCCCAATCTTTTGAAGCGGCTGTCTGCGCATATCCTCTAAGATCTTCTGAATCCTCTCCGCTCCGTCTACTCCTTTCATAGTAACCGAAACCAAATCCTCCTTATAATAGCCATACTTTTCATAAATCCGAAGCATCTGATCCCAAAGAGTAAGCCCTTTCTCTTTATAATAAGCCGCTGCCTCACAAAGTGCCATTACTGCTACTACAGCATCTTTATCCCGTGCATGTGTTCCCACCAGACATCCATAACTCTCTTCATACCCAAATAAATATTCATATGTACCATTCTGTTCAAAAAATTTAATCTGCTCCCCAATATATTTAAACCCAGTCAGCACCTCGATCACTTTTACCCCATATTCCTTAGAAATTTCATCTGCCATATTAGAAGATACAATCGTCTTTACCAACGCACCATTTGAAGGCAGTTTCTTACACTCTTTCCGCACAGAAAGTTCATACTCTGCAATCAAAAGTCCCGACATATTTCCAGTAAAAGGAATATATTCCCCGCTCTTTGTATCCTTTGCATAAACTCCCAATCGATCCGCATCCGGATCGGTTGCCAATACCAAATCTGCATCCGTTTCCTTTGCCAGTTTTAATGCCAGTGCAAATGCTTTCGGATCTTCTGGATTTGGATAAGAAACCGTAGGAAAATCACCGTCCGGCAGTTCCTGCTCCGGCACAACGGTAACATTTGTAAATCCCAATTCCTTTAACACACGGCGCACTGGCAGATTCCCCGTTCCATGAAGAGGCGTATAAACAATCTTTAAACTGTCTGCCATCCGTAAAATCGTCTCTGGACTTAACACCAATTTCTTCAACTCTTCCATATAACGATCATCTATTTCCGTGCCAATCACCTGAAACAATCCCTTTTCCTGTGCCTCTTTCCGATCCATCATCTGAATTGCCCCAAAATCAGTTACCGCATTTACTTCTTCAATAATCTCCTTATCCTTTGGAGCCGTAATCTGTGCCCCGTCTTCCCAATACACTTTATACCCATTATATTCCGGAGGATTATGACTGGCAGTAATCACAATTCCCGCAATACATCCCAATTCCCGCAAAGCAAATGAAAGTTCCGGTGTCGGACGAAGCGTTTCAAACCGATAAGTTTTAATCCCATTTGCATTTAAACATAAAGCCGCTTTCTCCGAAAACTCCACCGACATCTTTCTTGAATCAAAAGCAATCGCTACCCCTTTTTTCTCTCCGCCCTGCTTTTTAATATAATTTGCCAATCCCTGTGTTGCCTTTGTCACAGTATAAATATTCATCCGGTTTGTTCCAGCCCCAATCACTCCACGAAGCCCGCCCGTTCCAAACGATAACTCCTTATAAAATCGATCCTCTATTTCCTTTTCATCCCCTGCAATCGCCCGCAGCTCCGCTTTCGTTTCCTTATCAAAAATTTCATCCGTACACCACTGTTCATACCTTGTTTTATAATCCATCTATTTCATTCTCCTTTTATAAAAAATTTTTTCCATTTATTTTAATCCCCTTCTCCCTCTTTGTCAAACAAGAAATCCCTGCAAGACTTGTTACCACATCGGACGCCAGATTAAGAAAAACATCGAAAATTGCTTCCACATCGGACGCCAGATTAGGAAAAGCGTTGAGAATTGCTGCTCCAGTTTCCAAAAAGTAAGAATGTCTAAGGCTTCTGCCTTTCAACACATCCAACCGGACAGACCGGTGCGCAATTCGCCCGCACAACAGCCAGAACTTTTACATTGTAATAAAAATTATTCCAACCATAACACACCATCTTCCCTTATAGCGGGCTAAACACGCACCTTTTTTTGCACGCACTGCGCCTAGCAGCACGTGCAAAAAATCCTAAATTCGAACAGAAGCCTAAGACCTTCTAACTTTTCTCCAAAGTCGCTGCAATTCCCAACGCTTTTCCTAATCTGGCTGGTAATTCCAATCCAAACTTCTGTATCAATCATAAAATACTTTCCACTATGTTTTATTCCATCATCTCTATTACTACAATGAATATTATCTAAACTGCCATACAAAATCAGTAAAAATAACTACAATACATAATATTCCCCGACTAAACTATACAGCCAGAATCCGAAGAAAAATCTATAAAGAATGATGTTTTCCCATTTATAATACAAAATAAAAATTTCTTAAATACAACGAAAAAATACACGTAAGAACATACGAAACAGACTCTTAAAAACGCTTCAATATCATTCTTTTTTATATCTTTCGGAATCAAGAAACAGCCAGATGCGAACCCCCTAGGCAGACTGCAGTGACTTTGGAAAAAAGTTAGAAGTTCTTGACTTCTGCCAGAAAACCTAAGATTTTTTGCATATCCTGCTTCCATGCAGGGTATGCAAAAAAAGGGGCGTGTTTAGCCCGTATAAAAGAGAAGCCATCTTATCACAGCAGATTACATCCCTTCGTATGCCCGTAACGTTTTGACTGCCACAAGGGCGAATTGCGCCCCGGTCTGTCCGGTTGGATGTGTTATCATGCAGAAGTCTTAGAACTTCTTACTTTTTGGAAACCGGAACAGCAGTCTGCCTA
>CAJUGZ010000066.1 GCA_910585855.1 uncultured Lachnospiraceae bacterium
GAAATGCTAAGCGCAAGCGGGCCCGGAATAGCACTCCCTTGGGCTTTCGGCGTCCTCCAATCGAAGAAGAAATATAATTATAACGTTTGTTTACATGTGTAAAGTAGATTTATTGTTTTGTTCTTATAAAATTGTTCTAATTGTTGGTAAATTGTAATAAAAGAATTTAAAAAAATGGGGAGATATTGAAAAAATTGACAAGTTTAAGTTGATATTTGTTAAAAATAATGTTAATATACTATTAACAAAAATAAAGAAGGAGGTAAATGAGAATGAGCATGAAGAAAACATCTGAAAGGGGAAATCCAAACGGGAAAAAACCCCGGAAGAAACGCTGGTCGAAAGATGACACGGAATTATTTCTGCTGTCACTGCCTACTCTGGTATGGTATCTGTTATTTTCTTACCTGCCGATGTTTGGTATTTTAATCGTTTTTAAAAATTACAAGTTAGCACCCGGCGGACATAGTTTCCTCTATAATTTGCTGCATAGCGAATGGGCAGGATTGAAGAACTTTACTTATTTTTTTACTTCTAATTCGTTTTTTATGCTGCTGAGGAATACGATTCTTTATAATCTTGCATTTATTGTAATCAGTGCCAGTGTTGCAGTTGGGGGGGCATTGATGTTGAGCAGTATGAGAAATAAAAGAGGATCGAAAGTCTATCAGACTATGATGTTTTTGCCTTACTTTATGTCTTGGGTTGTTGTCAGCTATTTTGTCTATGCGCTGTTAGCACCGGAGCGGGGATATTTTAACGGGATGCTTGCTTTTTTGGGAAAAGAACCGGTGATGTGGTATCAGGAGAAGAAGTATTGGCCGTTTATCATTATTTTCCTGAATACTTGGAAAGGGATGGGATATGGTATGGTGCTTTATCTGGCAAGTATTACTGGGATTGATCCATCGCTTTATGAGGCTGCTGTTATGGATGGTGCGACAAAGGCACAACAGGTTCGGCATATTACACTTCCGTCTATTAAACCAGTGTTTGTTATGATGTTGATTTTAGACTGCGGGAAGATCTTTAATTCCGATTTTGGATTGTTCTATCAGGTAACAAAGGGGATTCCACAGTCACTGTATACAACAGTATCTACATTTGATACATATATATTTAATGCGATTCAATCGGGAGCACCGATTGGACAAACTGCAGCTCCTAACTTTTTTCAAGCAGTCTGCAGTTGTGCAACGATTTTATTTGCTAACTGGGTTGTAAGCAAAGTGGATAATGATAACCGAATTATTTAACAGGGGGTGTATCCAGTGAAAAAAGAAAAGATTAGCAACGGAACAAAAAATCAGATTAAGATGTCAACAAATATTGTTTTTAATATTATATTTTTGATTTTGGCAATACTTTGTGTCCTTCCTTTGTTTTTTGTGTTTTCTATCTCCATTTCCAGTGAAACTTCACTTCAGACAAATGGATATCAGATTATTCCAAAGGAAGTTTCTGCTGCTGCCTATCAGTTTTTGTGGAATGAACGTTATACTATTTTACATGCGGCGTTTATGTCGATTTTAGTAACCGTGTTAGGAACAATAATAGCGGTTGCACTGAATACTTCTATGGGATATGTAATTTCAAGAAGAAATTTTAAGTTAAAAAAGCTGTATACATGGCTGGTATTTATTCCTATGGTATTTAATGGAGGTATGTTTTCAAGTTATATTGTAACCAATAATATTTTAAAGTTAAGCAATACCATATGGGCATTGATTCTGCCTTTGGCATGTTCTTCTTTTAGCGTAACGATATGCCGGACATTCTTTCGGACAACTGTGCCAGATTCGATTATTGAATCTGCTAAAATTGACGGAGCGGGACAGTTTCGGATTTGGTCTCAGATTGTACTGCCGATTTCAAAACCGGTTATGGCAACGATTGGAATGTTTGCCGCATTTGGATATTGGAATGACTGGTTTCAGGCTTCTCTGTATATTCAGGATCAAAATTTGCAGACTCTGCAGTCTTTGCTGAATAATATACAGAAAAATATAGAATATATTGCAAATAATCCATATGGCGGACTTTCCTTACAACAGTATAAATTGTCTATGCCTACAGAGAGTGTGCGGATGGCGATTGCTATTGTAATTATTGTACCGATTGCATGTACTTATCCGTTTTTCCAGAAATTCTTTATCTCTGGGCTGACAATCGGATCGGTAAAAGAATAAAGGTGAGTTGAGAAAGGAGCGCATTATGAAATTAAAAAAGTTATTAGCAGCGGGGCTGGCAGCAGTTCTGATATTGGGGACTTTAGCGGGCTGCGGAAATAGTTCCAATAATAATCAAAATTCTTCTGGAGGAAGCAAAAATCAAGTTCAGGATTCAGGAAAACAAGAGATTGTAAATTTAAAGTGGATCACAATCGGAAACGGGATGCCAAGCAACTATGACTCTTGGATTGCAAATGTAAATAGCTATATCGGTGAGAAAATAGGAGTAAATTTGGAAATGGTGGTTATTCCATGGGGGGATTGGGATAAGCGGAGAAATATTATTATTAATACAAATGAGCCTTATGATATTATTTTTGGAACAGGCAACAACTATATTGCCGATATCAATTTGGGTGCATACTGTGATATTACAGATATGCTGGATACCTATATGCCGGGACTGAAAGCATTGATGCCGGAGAAATATTGGACTGGTGTAAAAGTAAAAGATCGAATCTATGGTGTGCCTACTTATAAAGACAGCTCTATCTCAAACTATGCGGTATGGGATAAGAAGATTGTAGATGACTATAATATCAATATGGCAGATTATGTAGAACTGGAGTCTTTAACAGGTTTATTTGAGCAGCTAAAGGCAGATAAAAACGATTATCCAGTTTATATAAAGAATGACGGCGTATATTATATTTTTGATGTTTATGATCAAATCGGAGGCGGAACGCAGATTTTGGGTGTTCGGTATGACGATGTGGATGCCAGAGTATGTTTTACTTTAGAAGAACCAGATATCTATTCTGCATTAGAAACATTCCATGAGTGGAATAAAAAAGGAATTATTAATCCAGATGCGGTGACATTAACAGAGGCACGTATTTATAATATGTGGAGAGTAGCACAGGGCTGGGAATCAGCAGGTGTAACTTCTTGGGGACCTCAGATGGGTATGGAGGTTGCAGTACAGAAGGTAGGCGATACGATTCTTTCTAACGAAACGGTTCGGGGATCTTTAAATATGGTTTCTACCAACAGTAAATATCCAGAAAAATGCCTGCAGCTTTTGGATCTAGTCAATACTGATACCAAACTTCGGGATATGTTCTATTATGGAGAAGAAGGGGTTAATTTTGAATATAATCCAGACGGAAAAGTGCATAAAATTAACCAAGATTGGGCAATGGCAGGCTATACACAGGGAACATTTTTTACTATAACTCAGGTTGAAACAGATCAATTTAATCAGTGGGAAGAGATAAAGGCTTTAAACGAGCAGGCAGTATCTTCCGTTATGTTAGGTTTTACTTTTGATACAACAAGCGTATCGGATCAACTGGCAAACTGCCGTGAGATTTGGATGCGTTACCGCAGTGAAGTTATGACAGGAATACAAGATCCGGCTGTTGCCGTACCGCAGATTAAGGAAGAATTGATGCGTGCCGGCTGGCAAGATGTAATGGAAGAAGCACAGAAACAGGTTGATGAATTTATGGCAAAGTAAAAATAACAGAATGGGTGGAAGAGAATGACAAAAATAATAGGAAAAAGTTTGCCTAATATACCATGGCAAGAGCCGGAATGTATGGAAAAATTACCAGTATGGCGTTATCGTGCCAATCCGATTATAGAACGATTTGCAACGAAACGTTCCAATAGTATTTTCAACAGTGCAGTAGTTCCGTTTCAGGATGGATTTGCCGGGGTGTTCCGATGTGACAGCAGATCGATTAGTATGGATATATTTACCGGATTTAGTAAAGATGGGATTCACTGGGAAATTTCGGATGATCCGATTGTATTTCAGGGAGCAGATCCAGAGGTGGCAAAGCGGGATTTCCGCTATGATCCAAGAGTTTGTTTTTTAGAGGATCGTTTTTATATCACTTGGTGCAACGGATATCATGAGTATCCTACAATCGGAGTGGGATATACATTTGATTTTCAGACTTTTTATCAGCTGGAAAATGCTTTTCTGCCGTTTAATCGAAATGGAGTGCTGTTTCCTAGAAAGATTAACGGAAAATATTATATGCTAAGCCGTCCTAGCGACAATGGACATACTCCTTTTGGAGATATATTCTTAAGTGAAAGTTTGGATATGAAGTATTGGGGATGTCATCGCTATGTAATGGGAGCAATTAAAGGCGATACATCGGCTTGGCAGTGTACAAAAATCGGAGCAGGAAGTGTCCCGATTGAAACAGAAGACGGGTGGATTTTGATCTATCATGGAGTAATCAATACTTGTAACGGATTTGTATATCGGATGGGATGTGCTTTGCTGGATTTGGAAGAACCTTGGAAAGTAAAGAAACGGACAAAAGATTATATTTTAGGACCGCATGAATTGTATGAGTGTGTCGGAGATGTGCCTAATGTGGTATTTCCTTGTGCTGCATTGAGCGATGCAGAAACTGGCAGAATCGCTATATATTATGGATGTGCAGATACCGTAACCGGGTTGGCTTTTACTACAGTGGATCGCTTAATAGAATATATGGTATAATTATAATTCAGGATATGGTTGCGTGCAGGACGCCGGTATCTTGGGGGGAGTCCTCACTGGGGCCGTTTGCACTAAGGCTTCCTCGCAGCGGACACATAAGGTGCTAAAATACAGCACCTAAGTGCCGGCGGGAAGCAATACCCCTATGAGGACTCCCCCCAAGATACCGGCTGTGTGTAGATACCGAATCGTTTATTATTGTTTACTGCTAAATTTTGGATGTGCCTTTTTAAATAGATTGTTGTTTTTAGATGCCGACGTTCGGGTTAGGATACATTTTAAGCAGATGCTAGGATTTGTTATTTAAGAATAGGAAGGGGGATAGGGATGCAGTTGGTGGGAAAGAAGGATGGGAAGCCTTATATTAATGTGATGTTTGGGAATTTTTATAGTCCGGCTTATGATGATGAAGAGTTTGTTGATAGGACGATGCAGTTGATAAAAGAGCTTGGGTTTCACAGTGTGATGTTTGATACAAAGGCTTGGGAGGATTTTAGGGAGCGTTATGAAACCGAGGCTTTTAGTCAATATGTAAAGATGCAGGAGTATATGGGGTGTTCGGTTGTATCGCATGGGCTGGCTTATAATTTTTTGCTGCTTTATCTGAATGGAGATAATCTTTATCCTCATATTCGGTTTAGTCCTCCTATCTATGGAGAGGAAACGGTACTTTTGGATGGCAGATCGGGAAAGTGGTATAAGTACTGGTCTGAGGCAGCTAAAATATCTATGAAGGAGCATGTGGAGCGGATTATGGCTTCTTATGGATGGGGGTGTGAACGCTGTCTTGTATGGGAGAACGGATCGGAGAGGGAAGTGATTCCGGTATGCAGTATGTGGGATCCGGTAGTAGCACCTAGTTTTGACAGGGACGGACAGATGCGGTATCTTCAGTATTTGGAGAAAGAGTATGGAAAGGATGTGGAAAGGCTTAATCGGCGGTATGGTATAGCAGCGGGCAGTTTTTTGGAATTGAAGCCGGAGGAATATTGGTATTCTTTAAGATATAGAGAAGACGGGTGTTTTTCAGAGGAGGATGTAAGGAAGAGAAGTCCTCGGTTTTGGATTTGGGTTGACAATATGCGCTGGAAAATGCAGGAACTGGCGCTGTATTTTCAGGATATGTCAAAAAGGCTGAAAGAGAAGAACCCGGAACTGTTCTTGTGTCCGAATCTGACGCAGTGGGGATATTTTTTAAATATTTTTGGAAGAGAACAGATGGATTTGGACAATGATTTCAGTGATCTGTGGGATACGGCTATGCGAGGAATCGATATCTATGATTTGGCTTCTTATGTGGATAGCTGTCATTTTATTACTGTTCCTGTTACACCGGATGGGTATCCTGATGCTTATGTGGTATCCTGTCAGCATAGTATGATGCGGGTAATGAATGTAGGAAAGCCTATGGTGGGAGGAATTTATTGGGGAAGGTTTCTCTATCAGGATATTTATGCTTTTTTGACGCCTGCCGAGATAATCGGAACAATGGCAGCCTGCGGAATGGATGGTTATAGCTGTTATGGTATCAATGGGCTGGATGACGGCGGTGTGCTGAATCGAATGGAGGAGGATTTTTTGGAGTCGCTTGCTCTTGGAAATCAATGGTTTGGCGAGGTGTTTTCTAAGAGAGGCGGGGTTAGAAAAAAAGAGATTGCTCTGTTGTTTCCTTCAGAGATGGCGCATTTTGAACCTTTTGAGGTTGGAAATAATAAGATTCGGCGGCTGGATCTGCTTGGATGGTATAGACTTTGCTGTGATTTGGGGTATCAGGTGGATGTGATCAGTTATCATGAAGTGGAAAAGGGTGTGCTTTCAGATTATCAGGTTCTGATTGCTGCTGCCAATGACTGCTATTTTGTGATGGAACATAAGAGGGCAGAAGTTAGGATACGGGAATGGGTCAGAGAGGGCGGTGTATTTTTGCATGGGCCTATGGATATGGTAGCGGAGACTTGTTTTGGTATTTTGGGAGAGGAGTGTGAAAAAACGCCTTATTCCTATGAAGTTGTAATGATTCCTCAGGGAGAGAGATTTTGCAGGTATATGGACGGGAAGAGGGTAGCGGAGTATATTGAGGGGAAGGGATGCTGCGTGGCGGAGTATAGCGGGGATTTGCTCAGAGAGAAGATGGGAGAGGAAAGAGCCGTTTTGGGGCGGGTTTATTCGTTTGGTGTACAGATTGGAGCTTCTTATGCGGCTAAGAATATTCCTCATGTACCTTATAATTGTGGAAATCAGGAGATGTATCCTTTTGTGCTTGCAAAGACAAGACTGGTTCAGGATATATTGGAAAGCTGTAAAAGACCGATTAGCGGGATTGCTGAAAAAGGGATTGAAACAGGAGTATTTGAAAACGGAATGATTATCGTAAATCATCGTTCTACCCCTTATCTGCTGAAAAAGAGATATAGAGTGGAGCAATATCAGTATCGAAATGTATGTCGGCAGGACGGATATGGGGTATTGGCGGGACATTCGGCAGTCTGGGTTAGTGAGTTGTAAAATCATTTAATATGGGGGACGCCGAAAGACAAAGGGAGTGCTATTTCGGGTTCGGAGCAGATTTTCCTTTTGATTTTAGCGTCCTCTTCGTTAAAAAGTAAAATATTAAAAATGCTCTTTTTGAAGGGCGGATAAGGAGGCAGAGATGTATTTTTTGGATAAGAGAGTTCGGGTTATTTGTGATGAGTTGAAACGGTTAAGGGTAAAACAGCGGTTTGTTGTGTCGAATTGGGAGTATAAGGAGGGAAATTTTATACGTCCAAAAGAGGCAGAGGAAGAGGGAACAGATTGGAAGGCGTTTGACAGCCAGACTATGCATTGGTATGGAAAAGATCGGCATTATTGGTTTCGGACAACCTATCAAGTGCCAAAGGAACTGGATGGTGTTAGGATGTGGCTTCATGTCTGTACACAGATTGACGAGTGGGATGATGCGAAGAATCCGCAGTTTCTTTTATTTGTAAATGGAGAAGTGGTTCAGGGGATCGATATGAATCACAGAGATGTGCTTTTGCGTTCTCAGGCAGAGGCAGGGGAAGAGTTGGCGTTAGATCTTCAGGCGTACACAGGAACACTGCATAAGGAATTTCATTTGATTGTGGAGATTCAGGAAATTGATGAAAAGATTGAACGGCTTTATTATGATTTGTGGACACCGCTTGCTGCTTTTTCGAGAATGGAAGAGGATGACAGAAATCGTAAGGAGATACAGGAGATTTTAAATACTGCCGTTAATTTTTTGGATTTAAGAACTCCTTATTCGGAAGAGTTTTATCGAACGGTTTCTGAGGCTACGGATTATCTTGCACAGGCTCTTTATACAGAGAAGGCAGGGTATCGGGATGTGATTGCTACTTGTATCGGACATACGCATATTGATGTGGCATGGTGGTGGACAGTGGCACAGACAAGAGAGAAGGTCTGTCGAAGCTTTGCAACGGTATTGAAGCTGATGGAAGAATATCCGAATTATAAGTTTATGTCTAGTCAGCCGCAGCTTTATGTATTTTTAAAGGAACGCTATCCAGAACTTTATCAGAAGATAAAGGAAAGGATTCAGGAGAAACGCTGGGAGTCGGAAGGCGGCATGTGGGTTGAGGCAGATTGTAATTTGACTTCCGGGGAGTCTTTGGTTCGGCAGTTTATGTATGGAAAGCGGTTTTTCCAAGAGGAATTTGGAGTGGATAATCGGATCTTATGGCTGCCGGATGTATTTGGGTACTCGGGAGCACTTCCTCAGATTATGAAAAAGTGCGGAATTGATTATTTTATGACAACGAAGCTGGCGTGGAATCAGTTTAATAAAATCCCTTATGATACGATGATGTGGCGGGGGATTGACGGGACAGAGGTATTGACACATTTAATTACCACGTTGGGAGTAAATCAGCCGATTAAAGATTATTTTACTACTTATAATGGGATGCTTCATCCTGATGCGATTATGGGCGGCTGGATGCGTTATCAGAATAAAGATATCAATAATGATATTTTGGTATCTTATGGATATGGAGACGGAGGCGGCGGTCCTACCAGAGAGATGATAGAAACTTCGATTCGTATGGAAAAGGGAGTAAAGGGGATTCCTTTGGTACGTCAGGAGTTTGCGGGAACTTATTTTGATGAGTTAAAGGAACGGGTAGCAGGAAATAAACGGCTTCCAGTATGGGAGGGTGAACTTTATTTTGAATATCACAGAGGAACTTTAACTTCTATGGCACGTAATAAGCGTTCGAACCGAAAGTCAGAATTGGGACTGATGGATTTGGAATATTTCTCTGTATTGGCGTCAGAAGAATTGGCATATCCAAGTGAAGAGTTAGAGGGGTTGTGGAAGACAGTATTGTTAAATCAATTTCATGATATACTGCCAGGTTCTTCGATTCATGAGGTCTATGAAGTGACCAAAGAGGAATACCTTTATGTGTCGGAGCGGATAAAAGCTTTGATAGAAGAGCGAAAGAGAGCTGTTGCCGGTACAGGAGAGGCGGTTACTATCTTTAATACTACCGGAAAAGAGCGAAGTGATATAGTGAATTTGGGCGATTTTGATGGAGAGGCACTGGCGGATGAAGAGGAGAACTGTTACCCTGTGCAGAAGACGGCAGAGGGAAGTGTGGCATTTGTAAAAGGTCTGCCTGCCAAAGGGTATCAGTCTTTTTGCAGAGCAGAGAAGACGGATGCATGGAATCCATTTACTCTGGTACAGCCGTATCAGTTGGAAACACCGTTCTTTTCTGTTCAGCTAGATGCTCAGGGAATGATTACCAGCATCTATGACAAAGAGGCAGATCGAGAAGTGATTCAAAAGGGAGAGCGGGCAAATCTGCTTCGGATGTATGAAGATAAACCGATTTATTTTGATAATTGGGATATTGATATTTATTATACAGAAAAATTCTGGGATCTGGATACGGCAGAAGATATGGAATGGATTGAAATTGGACCAGTGCGTGCTGTGCTGAAAGTGATTCGGAAAGCTTCTCGTTCTACAGTCTGTCAAAAAATAATATTTTATGCGGACAGCCGAAGAATTGATTTTGTAACAGATGTGGATTGGAAGGAACATCAGACTTTATTAAAGGTACATTTTCCAGTGGCAGTACATACAGATGAGGCAACTTTTGATATTCAGTTTGGAAATCTTACCAGAAAGACACATCAAAATACTAGCTGGGATGTAGCGAGATTTGAGAGCTGCGGGCAGAAGTGGATGGATCTTTCTGAAGGACACTATGGGGTTTCTCTGCTAAATGACTGTAAATATGGACATTCGGTAAAGGATTCCAATATTGCTTTGACGCTGATTAAATCGGGAATTGAACCAAATCCGACTGCCGATCAGGAAAAGCATCAGTTTACTTATGCTATTTATCCTCATATGGAGGGATGGCGTACAGCAGGAACGGTAGAAGAGGCTTATAAGCTGAATCAGCCATTGCTTGCAGCATTAAATACAAAAAAGAATCAAAAGTATTCTCTGGTATCTGCAGCACACAGCAATATTATTATTGAAACAATCAAACAGGCAGAGGACAAAAACGGAATTATTATTCGGATGTATGAATCTGAAAATGCTTATACCAAAACAAAACTAACCGTCAATACTGTTTTTAAGAAGGCTTCTCTCTGCAATTTATTAGAGCAGGAAGAAGAGGAATTAAAGGTGACAGGAAATGAAATTGCTGTCTGCTTAAAACCATACGAAGTAGTAACGATAAAGTTGAGTTAATCAGATAGAAATTCAAAAAAGAAGGTGACAGACGAAAGGAGAGAGGAGGATATGAAAAGAAAGAAATTTATAAATCGCAGCTTAGAAATGATTTTGGCGGCAGTCGTAGCGACTTCTCTGGTATCGTGTGCAAATCAAAAGAATGTACCAGAAAGTACAACAGCAGCTACTGTATTAGAAGAAACGACTGTAAAAGAAACTATATCAGAGCAAATCGAAAATACGAGGATTTATTCTATTACTGAGGAAAATGCAAGCCCGGAACTTACAATGAGCCGTCAGCCGGAGGCATCTTATTGGTTTCCGGCACAGCTATTAGAGTGGAAGAAAGAAGATGATCCCGATTTTATCTTTAATATCAGTACTGTGCCGCTTGCTGAGAGAGTGAGTATCGATGATTTAAAAACGGTAAATACAACACAAAACCGAGATACCAAGGTAATGGCAGTTTCGATTATGAACGGCAGTACCAGCGGCAATGCACCGCATGGTTTAAATAAGGCAGATGCCAATGCATTTACTTATTGGCAGTATGTGGATATATTGGTATATTGGGGAGGCTCTTCTGGTGAAGGGCTTATCGTAGCACCAAGTGCAGATGTGGTAGATGCCGGACATAAAAATGGAGTAAAAGTAATCGGAACGGTATTTATGCCGCAGGCAGCACATGGCGGAAAGATGGAATGGTTAGAGGATCTGCTAAAAAAAGAAGAGGACGGAAGTTATCTGGTTGCAGATAAATTAATTGAAGTTGCTAAGCTTTATGGATTTGACGGATGGTTTATCAATCAGGAAACAGAAGGAACGGATGAAGAGCCTTTGACAAAAGAACATGCGTTACGGATGCAGGAATTTTTATCTTATTATAAAGAAAAAGCTGCCGAATTGGAATTGATCTATTATGATTCTATGACAGTGGACGGTCAGATGGATTGGCAGAATGGACTGACAGAAAAAAATCTTGCATTTTTAAAGACAGAAGAAGGAAAAGCGGCTGCCGATCAAATGTTTTTAAATTTTTGGTGGACAACGGAAAAATATGCCCCGGAAGAGCTGCTGAAGTATTCTGCAGAGTTAGCAGAACAAAACGGAATCGATCCTTATATGTTATATGCAGGTGTCGATCTGCAGAGCAAAGGTTATGGAACAAAGATTGACTGGAGTTTATTTGAAAATCCAGAGGGCGGAACTTATACTTCTTTAGGGCTTTATTGTCCAAGCTGGACTTATTTTTCTGCCGATATGATACAGGACTTTTGGAAGCAGGAAAATAGGCTGTGGGTAAATGCAGAAGGAAATCCGGCAAGTGAGCAGACCGATTTGGAGGATACGCAGTGGAGAGGCATTTCTTCTTATGTGGTAGAGCGTACAGCAATTACCAAAACTCCTTTTGTTACAAATTTCTGTACAGGAAACGGATATGGGTTTTACAAAAAAGGAGAACTAATCAGTATGCTGGATTGGAATAATCGAAGCATATCCGATATTTTGCCGACCTATCGCTATATAATTGAGAATGGAGAGGGCAATTATCTCTCTGCTGATTTGGATGTAGGAGATGCCTATTACGGCGGAAACAGTATGATTCTGCGTGGTGCAGTAAAGCAAGGAGTGTCTTCTGAAATAAAAATGTATCGTGCCTCTCTTCCTATCACAGATACCATGATCTTTACTACTACAGCAAGAGCAAAGGGAGCGGAAACGGCACTGGATGCGATACTGACATTGGAAGACGGATCGGAAGTGATATTGGAAGGAGATAAAAAAGTCAGTGATGATTGGATAACGGTACAATATTCGCTGGTTGGATTGGCAGGGAAAACGATACAAGGAATTTCCTATCGGATTACTCCTAAAGCAGATGCGGGCGGACTGCAGTTTCGCTTTGGCAATCTTACTTTGCTTGAGCCGGAGGCAGAGGCAGAGGAGCGGGCTTTTGTCAGCAATGTAGAAATATTAGACAGCGAGTTTGACGAAGACGCTATGTATGCTGGAGTAAGACTGGCATGGGAGTCTGATATACCAACAGATTACTATGAGATTTACCGGATTAACTCCGATCAGACAAAATCTTTGTTAGGGGTATCCAATACCAATAGTTTTTATATCAATACACTGCCTCGTACAGATGAAACCAATCGTTCAGTCTTTGAAGTAGTGCCGATCAATGTGTTATTAGAAGAGGGAAACTGTGCACAGGTGACAATGGACTGGCCAGATAACCGGATTCCAAAGGCAGCATTTGCCGCTGATATTACACTTGCCGCACCGGGAGAAACGATAACATTCCAGAGTCTTTGTTCACAGAACGCAAAGAAGGTGACATGGACACTTTCCGGTTCGGATACAGAAACCGCAGAGGGAGAAACTGTTTCTGTTACTTATTCAGAAGAAGGAGTATATCCGGTTTCTATTAAAGCAGAAAATGAGTCAGGCAGCAGCGAAGCTGTTATTGAAGGATATATTGTAATCACAGAGAAAGCGTCTGCAGGGCGTGTTCTTCTACGCATGATGCCTTTGCACCGAAAGAGGCGCAATTTATAAAACTTGTCATTTATAAACCGACACAGGGAAGCGACAGTGCAACACGTATCTATGAAGTAGAGGTTTATGGTTTAGAATAAAAACGGAAAGAGTCAATGATAAAGGAGAAAAAGTGAGTAGGTCAGAAAAAGAAAATAAAGTGAGGATTGGAATTGATCTTGGAGGTACAGCGATCAAGATAGGCTTATTGAATCAGGAGTATCAGATAATCGGACAAACCGCTATTTCAACCAATGCAGACAGACCATATCAGCAAGTAATTGCTGATATGGGACAAGCTGCCGCTGCTTTATTAAAAACAAATGGATATCGAATAGAAGATTGTCTGGGAGTTGGAATAGGAAGTCCGGGAACGATCGACAGTGAGAATGGAATCGTATTGTATTCAAACAATATCCGCTGGAATCATGTTCCTTTAGCAAGAGAATTACAGCGTTATCTGCCGCTTCCGGTATATATCAATAATGATGCAAACTGTGCCGCACTGGGAGAAACAGAAAGCGGAGCGGCAAAAGGCTGTCAAAATGTTATATTCCTAACATTGGGAACAGGAGTGGGCGGAGGTATCGTTATTGATGGAATGATCTTTGAAGGAGGTCATCCGGGCGGGGCAGAACTTGGACATATGCGGCTGCGTTCAGAGGGAAGAAAATGTACCTGCGGAAGAGAGGATTGTCTGGAAGCATATGCATCCGCAACGGCACTGATTGCAGATACAAAAGAAATGGCAAAGCAGCATCCAGAGTCATTTCTTTGGAAGCTGTGTGAGCAGGACTTAGGAAAAATAAATGCAAAAACTCCGTTTGATGCAGCAGAAGCAGGCGATTACTGCGGTCAGATATTGATAGAAAATTATATTCAATATCTTGCAGACGGAATTGCCAATCTGGTCAATATTTTTCGTCCCGATCTTGTAGTGCTTGGCGGTGGTGTATGTGCGCAGGGAGAAAAACTGACAGAGCCGCTGAATCAGTATTTAAGAAAATATTGTTTTGGAGCAGATGTTGCCTATATACCGCAGGTGGTGACTGCCAAAAACGGAAATGATGCCGGAATAATTGGAGCAGCAAAGTTAGTAAAAGCAAATCCAAAAGAAATTTTGTTTTTAGATCCTGTCTGTACAGAAAATATCTGGGGAGGAACAAGGCTTCGGGAGGAATTTCATTATGCCAATGCCAGTGATCACATCGGCGAGTGCTGGGGCATCTCAGCGCATCCCAACGGAGACGGAACAATAAAAAACGGCAGATATTCAGGAACTACATTATCCGTATTGTGGGAAAAGCATCCAGAGCTTTTTGGAAATTTAAAAGAGGATCGTTTTCCTCTTCTGGCAAAAATTATTGATGCCAAAGAAGATCTCAGCATACAGGTACATCCCGATGATTCCTATGCAAAAGTCTATGAAAATGGTTCTTATGGAAAGACAGAGTGCTGGTATGTGATAGACTGTGAAAAATCCTCTTCTCTTGTAATAGGGCATCACGCAGAAACAAAAGAAGAATTGCATCGGATGATTGAGGAAAAGAGATGGAATGATTTTATCCGTGAGATACCGATTCAAAAAGGAGATTTTATCCAGATCGATCCCGGAACGGTACATGCGATTAAAGGCGGATGTTTAATTTTAGAAACACAGCAAAACAGTGATATTACGTATCGGATTTATGATTATGACAGATTGAGTAATGGTAAACCCAGAGAACTGCATATCCAAAAAAGTCTGGATGTAATAAAAGTTCCGGCAAAGAGAGCAGAAGACAGTATATTGTCTGCAAGAGAAGTGCCTAAGAATCAACTGTATCAGTTATATCAATGCGATTACTATAAAATATTTAAGTTAGATGTAGAAGGAGAAGTTTGGTTAGAGCAGAATGAACCGTTTTTGATGCTGTCTGTATTAGAGGGATCGGGAATAATAGAGAATGATTTGATAAGAAAAGGAGATCATTTTATTATTCCATATCGGTATGGCAGATTTCAGATAAAAGGAAAGGTTTGCCTGATTGTTTCTGCAGTAGGAGAAAGAGAAAAAGAGGAGAAAAAATGAAGATTATTATAGCAGAGGATTATAAAGAATTAAGCCGAAAGGCGGCAAATATAATATCTGCTCAGATTATATTAAAATCCGATAGTGTGTTGGGGCTGGCGACAGGCTCAACACCTATCGGGATTTATGATCAGTTAGCAGAGCGATATTGTACAGGAGAACTGGATTTTTCTCAGGTTTTTACTATAAATTTGGATGAGTATTATGGTTTGAGTTCAGAGAATACACAGAGTTATCACTATTATATGAACAAATATTTATTTTCTAAAGTAAATTTATCCAAAGAACATTGTTTTTTGCCGGATGGAGTAAACTTAGACAGCAGAGCAGAGTGTAAGCGGTATCAGGAGTTGATTGATAATTTAGGCGGAATAGATTTGCAGCTTCTAGGATTGGGGCATAACGGGCATATCGGATTTAATGAACCAGCAGATTTTTTTGAGAAAAAAGTACATTTGGTAGATCTGACAGAACAAACAATTCAGGCAAACCAGCGCTTTTTTGAGTCGGCAGAGGAAGTGCCAAGACAGGCGTATACAATGGGGGTTGGTACGATCTTTCAGGCAAAGAAGATTTTGCTAGCAGTGAGCGGGGAGGAAAAAGCAGAAGCTCTTTATCGGGTGGTGCAGGGGAAAATTTCTCCGCAGATACCGGGAAGTATTTTGCAGCTACATCCTGATGTAACAGTAGTAGCAGATAGGGGGGCAGCAAAACTTTTTTAGATGTTGGTTTTCACCGGACGCCAGAGGTGGATAGCAGTAGAAATTATGTGTGATTATAGATTTTATTGTGGAATAGGTTTTTAGAAAGTTAGAAGAGTTTGAATGTGACTCTTTTTTCGTTCCGGGGTCAAGAAACAGCTAGATTCGAAAACGGCAGGCAGCCTGCAGTGACTTTGGAAAAAAGTTAGAAGTTCTTGGGCTTCTGCTTGAATACCTAAGATTTTTTTCACATACTGCTTCTATGCAGTGTGTGAAAAAAAAGGGGCG
>CAJUGZ010000067.1 GCA_910585855.1 uncultured Lachnospiraceae bacterium
AAAGAAAAAGGCAGAAGTCTTAGAACTTCTTGCTTTTTGGAAACCGGAACAGCAGGCTGCCCACCGTTTTCGAATCTGGCGTCCTCCTAGCATCCCCACCAGCGAATTTCCACTTGAAAAAAGTTTATAAATTTATTCTGCTCCCCACACCTTCTGAAGAATTTTTACCCCTTCTCGTATCTCTTCCTTAGAAAGATTTGCATATCCAAGCAAAACCGTATCCTCCCGCCGCTTACTCTCCCCAATATAATACTCCGACAATCCATACACCCGAACCCCATTCTGCAAAGCCGACTCTATCAATTCCTGTTCAGTTCGTCCCGTCCTAGAACTTAACAGCAGATGAATCCCCGCATTTTCCCCGGATACCTCAAACCCAGACAAATCTTGTATTTCGTTTAAAATCAAATCATGTTTTGCTTTATAATTTGCCCGCATCCGATTTAAATGCCGCTCAAAATATCCATCCCGCAAAAAACAAGCCAGCACAGCCTGCTCAATCCGTGACACCGTACAGGAATAAAAACTATATTTCTGTTCATATCTCTCCATAAGGGAAAGCGGCAGCACCATATAACTAACCCGAATCGCTGGTGCAACTGCCCGTGAAAACGTTCCGATATAAATTACCCTTCCCGCATGATCCACCCCCTGCAGACTAGGAATCGGCTTACCCTTATATCGAAACTCGCTGTCGTAATCATCTTCGATAATATACCGCCCTTCCTCCTCCAAAGCCCAAGAAAGCAGTTCCATCCGCCGCTTAATCGGCATAACAACCCCCAGCGGATATTGATGTGACGGTGTAACATAAGCTATTTTTGCCTGCGTCTTTCGCAGTTGGGAAACCAGCATACCAGAAGCATCCATAAAGACCGGGCAAATCTGATAACCCAAATTTTTCCATACATAATACGCCTGTTTATAGACCGGATTTTCCATTGCCACCTGTACCTTATTGTTTTCCAATATCTGATGCAAAAGCAGCAAAAGATACTCATTTCCTGCTCCGATAATCAACTGTCTTGCTGTACAGTTCACCCCTCTGGCACGATGCAGATAGTCCCGAATTGCTTCCCTCAATTCATAATCTCCTTTTTGTATTCCAGATCCAAACAATTCTTTTTTTGCATCACTTAACACATTTTTTGTAATCTTTTTCCAGAGATGATAAGGAAAATTTTCTAAATCAATTCCTCGAAGCGAAAAGTCATAAAGGCAGTGCGCTTCCACAGTCTGCGGATAACGCTCTGCCTCTTTTTTCGGCGGACTCATTACATATAAATCCTCAATTTCCGCCACATAATATCCCCGATATGGCTCTGCTTCGAGATATCCCTCTGCCACAAGCTGATCATATGCCATCTCAATCGTGCTGCGGCTTAACTGCATATTTCTTGCCAGTGTTCTGGTTGAAGGAAGCTTGCTGCGGCAGGCAAGATGTCCCGTTCGAATCTCCTCTTTAATATAAAAATAAATCTGTTTATAAATGGGTTCTTTCGACTCTGTATCTAACGGAATCATTAAATCATTCACTTTTTTCCTCCGCCAAAATTTCCTTTAATTTTCTTGCTCGATCTTTTACTACAGTAGTAGCCGATCTCGAAACTAAAATCGCTCCCAAAAGTTTTTTGCACTCATCTATTTTTCCGACTCTTCTAGAAAGCTCCGCCAAAAGATAATTAAATGTCATCTCATCCATTCCGCAAATCGGAAACAATTCGTTTGCCATAGCTGTTTCAAAACCGGTATGTGCTTTCTCAATATAATTTTGTTCTTCCTTATGCAGCTTCTCTAACTCCTCTTTCTTTGCTTCCCCAGATGCTTCCATCTCTTCTGCCATCCCACGGTACATCCATGCCAGCTGAAGGCAAAGATATGCTTTCTCACTATTTCGTCCATGTTTTACCACCGAACAATAAAGTGCCAACTTAAAACGAATCACCGCCTCTTCATAAGAAAGCGTATTTCCTTTCTCTTCCACTCCCGTATAGTTTTTTTGTATCTGCTCTTTTAACAGTTTTCTCTGCATAGAAGAGATATGCGGAAAAGCAGAAATTGGAGCAGCATAACCACACTTTTTGCAAAATACAATATTATATTTTGTTGCATCCACTCCAATATACTTTGGTCTTAAATCTAAGTCCGATCCGACTCTCCTTGCTTTTCCTGCCTTTACGGTGTGTTCTGTAAATTTATTTTCACAAATGGGACAGCTATATCGTTTTTCAAATAAGTATTCTTCTTCTCTTTTTTCCTCAGCAGCTTTCGCCTGCACTGACTTTTCTTCCTGATTTCTTTGATTATTCATGTTAAATATCTCTTCTTCCTCAATCTTCTTAAAACCCAACTTTTCCAACCCTTCAAACAAGCCGCCCATTTAATTCTTCTCCTTTGCTCATAAAAACGGTTTCTCATTTCTGTTTTTATAACTTAAATGAACTCTTTAACGAAACAATTCGATTAAATACCATATGTTCCGCTGCAGAATCCTTACTGTCTACACAGAAAAATCCGTTTCTTACGAACTGGAAACGATCCGGTGCTTCTGCACCAGAAAATGCAGGTTCTAGATAACAAGAATGAAGAATCTGCAAAGAATTAGGATTTAAATTCAATGTACCATCTGCATTTAGCTTTCCCTTTTCCTCATCTACCAAATTTTCATATAGACGCACTTCCGCTTTTAATGCTGCTTCTACTGGTACCCAATGAATCGTCCCCTTTACCTTTCGCCCTGTAAAACCACTTCCGCACTTTGTCTGTGGATCATAAGTCGCATGTACAACAGTTACTTTTCCGTCTGTGTCTGTTTCATAACCTGTACAAGTAACAAAATAGGCATGCATCAGACGCACCTCATTGCCCGGAAACAGACGGAAATATTTCTTAGGCGGTTCAATCATAAAGTCATCACGTTCAATATAGACCTCTCTTCCAAAAGGAATCTGACGTGTTCCCATTTCTTCATTTTCTGGATTATTAAAAGCTTCCACCAATTCCGTCTGACCTTCTGGATAGTTATCAATTACCAGCTTAATCGGATCTAATACTGCCATATAACGTGGTGCTTTCTGCTTTAAATCCTCCCGAATACAGTACTCCAGCATCGCATAATCCACGGAACTATTTGCCTTTGAAACACCGCAGAGTTCTACAAACCGTTTAATTGATTCCGGCGTAAAACCTCGTCTTCGAAGTGCCGCAATCGTTACCAGACGTGGATCATCCCAGCCGTCTACCACACCATCCTCCACCAGTTTCTTAATATAACGCTTTCCTGTCACTACATTTGTCAGATAAAGCTTTGCAAATTCAATCTGTTTCGGCGGTTCGGCATACTCTAATTCCCGCACAACCCAATCATACAGCGGTCTGTGATCCTCAAACTCCAATGTACAAATCGAATGAGTAATATGCTCAATCGCATCCTCAATCGGATGTGCAAAATCATACATCGGATAAATACACCAAGTATCTTTCGTATTGTGATGTGTCATATGTGCCACACGGTAAATTACCGGATCTCTCATATTGATATTAGGAGAAGCCATATCTATCTTTGCACGCAGTACCTTTTCTCCATCCTGATATTTCCCGTTCTTCATATTTTCAAACAATTCCAAATTTTCCTCAATCGAACGATTCCTATATGGACTTTCTTTCCCCGGCTCAGTCAGACTTCCTCTATATTCCCGAATCTCTTCCGCAGACAAATCACACACATAAGCCTTCCCCTTACGAATCAATGTCACCGCTGCCTCATACATCTGCTGAAAATAATTAGAAGCAAAGAAAAGACGATCCTCCCAATCCGCCCCCAGCCAGCGGATATCCGCCAAAATCGACTCCACAAATTCCGTCCTTTCTTTCGTCGGATTGGTATCATCAAAACGCATATTAAACTTTCCATGATACTTCTGTGCTAACCCATAATTTAGCAAAATAGATTTAGCATGTCCAATATGCAAATACCCATTTGGTTCTGGTGGAAAACGTGTCTGCACATGCTGATAAACTCCATCCTCTAAATCTTTCTCTATAATCTGCTCAATAAAATTTTTTGAAATCACATCCCGTTCTTCCGCTGCGGATTCTATTTCATTCGCCATTAAAATACTTCTCCTTTCTTTATACACTTTTTCCTGTCTTTAATTTTTATTTTTTCTCTATCTTATACTATTATATATAATTTAAAAAAATCGCTTGAGATGGTATTTCCATAAAGGACGCCAGACTGGAGGAGATCTGCAAAGGGTCATCATTTCCAATCGGCACTTAGACATTGTATTGCTGTGTTTTAGCGTCTTATGTGTCCGCTATGTGGAAATAGGAAATGCTAAGCGCAAGCGGGCTTGGTGCAGACCTCCCTTGAGATTCCGGCGTCCCCTTCTAGTTCTTTCTTCCTATTCGAATATTCTATCGCATAACTTCTCATTTGTAAAGCCTCTACTTTTCTGAACGAAGTGTTTTCTTTCGGCTATAAGTCTTTAAAAGCCAAGTAAATCGATTATAAAACCAAAAACTCTGTGTTAAAACTGCTCCTGCTACCCCCAATTTTTCTTTTGTCGTCCCATGATAATAAACTCCGCCTGTCTTCATCGGCTTTCTTGCCTTAATATAAGCAATCAGCTCTGTTTCACTTTCTACCTGTTCTTCTAAAATTGTATATGCTGTCCCGATACAATCCACTTTATGAGCATCACTTCCGCCCGTTCCCGCCAACCGATAGACCTGAGCCAGCATTGCTGCCGAACGATTCGATTCCTCTGACTCGCAGGCATTAAATTCCTCAATAAAATCAAACTTCGCCAAAATATTTTTTCGAAACCAATATTTTTTTGTATTTGTCACACTCAGATATTTTTCTCCGCATGGATGCGCCGGTCCAAGAATTCCTCCATGCTTATGCACCAAATCCGTCAATACTTGTACAGGAAGTCCCCGCACTTCTAAAATCTTTAACTTTACATCTTCCGGCATAATCACTAAAATATGTCCGGCATCAATCGTATCATATTCTACCCCTTTAAACACTTTAAAATTCGTATATCGCTTTCCTTTTATATGATTTTTCCAATAGCGGTATCCATTATAAGAATTGTGATCTGTCACCACCATTCCGTCAAATCCACGTCTTTGTAAAATTGCAATATAATCTGCAATACTTACTTTTCCATCTAACGATCCCTCTTTTGTATGACAATGCATATCCAGTTTCATTCTTCCCTTCCTTCCAAGTAAACGAAAAAACACTTCGTTTTCTCTGTCACCTTCCGTCATTTTCTACTTTTCGTTTAGCCATTTTTAATTCTTTTAACGGCTTTAACAAGGATTCCGGCACATATAAATTCCCTCTGCCGCTTCCCAAATCAATATGAGGCTTTCTGCTTCCATGAAAATCAGACCCGCCTGTCATCAAAAGCCCCTGCCTTTTTGCAAGCGATCCAACCACGTTTTCGTCCCCTTCCTGATTCATAGAATAAAAAACCTCAATTCCCTGTAATCCAAACCCTTTTAGTTCCCGCACCAATCTCTCTAACTCTTCTAAATCAAGGTGATACAACAAAGGATGTGCCAGTACGGCAATCCCTCCTGCACTCCCAATCAGCTCGATTGCATCCCTTGGCTGTATCACCGCTCTAGGAACATAGCAGGAACACTCTTTTCCGATATATTTCCGAAATGCATCCTCAAAAGAAGCATACCCTTTTACTTCCATATACTCTGCAAAATGAGCCCGTGTAATCACTGCACCCGGATAATAAGCCCTCATCTCTTCCATGGAAACCAAAATCCCATGCGCCGACAGCTTTTCTGCCATCTGCTCATTTCTCTCTTCCCTTGCTTTTACAAACTCCTGCAGAATTTTTGAAACAGCCAGCCGTTCCTCATCAATATAAAGCCCCAAAATATGAATATCTCCTCCACGATACTCAGAAGAAATCTCAATCCCCGGAATCAATTCTACTTCTGTTTCCTTTGCTGCTTCCTTTGCCTCAAAAATCCCCTCCACCGTATCATGATCAGTTAGAGCAAAAGCAGCAAGTCCCTTTTTTTCTGCATATAAAACCAGTTCTTTTGGTGTAAATGTTCCATCCGAAACATCTGAATGTACATGAAGATCAATCTGTTTCATTCCTTTTTACCCACTTTCTTTTTCATTATAGTAAAAATTTCCCATAAGTTCAATACCAATCTAACTTTTTCCATGATAAACTTATAATTGGCTTTCACCGGATGCCAGAGGCAGTTTGCTCCGAAGCCAAGAAACAATTCACCTATCTTTTCTTATGCAAAGGATTCAATATCCACCCCGCCACCCCAATCAGCCCAAAAGAAATCCCAACCTGCATCACCAAACTAAAAAAAATCCAATGCTGTATCACCCGTCCATGAATCATCCCCGGAGCAAACTTTAAATAAAGCTGCTTTAGCAGATCCCGATTTGCCACCTGATTCGATACCATAGTAGAATATGTCACCGCCGGATTAATCAAAAAACTATAGATTAACCGCCTCACCCCCTCCGTTCTCTCTTTTGCACCGGTCAAATGATAAACCAGATAATTCATAACATACGTTCCGCCAATCAGCGCCAAAATACTGCTGTAACTCAGTATGGTAGCCGTCGTTGTCTTTTTGCATACCACAGAAAATAAAATTCCAATACTTCCAACAAAAACCCCGGAAATCATCAAAGTTGCCAGCATCACAAATAAATCCACTATGGTAATTCCACCAAAAAGAAATACAATCGAAAACACAGGCAGACTAGACACTGCCAAAAGCATCACAATATTTAAAGACGCCATCAATTTTCCAATTACAACTGAATACGTACTCATCTTTCCGGTCAGTAAAATATCCAGTGTTCTTCGTTCTTTTTCTCCTGAAATACTTCCTGATGTACTAGAAGGAATCACCAGCATAAACATTCCAAATTCAATATAGGACATAATAGAATACATATTGATCAATCCCTCATACTCCATCGTGCCAGAATATTGACTCTGTTCCATCATATCGTTTAAAATTAAAAAACTAATCAGTGCCAAAAGCCCGTTAAAAATTAAAATTAATGCACAAAATTTTACCGTCCTTGCACTTGTCTTCATCTCTAGCTGATAGACAGGATTGGTATTAATCACTTTTTTCCCCTCCTTCCGTTGTAATTTTCATATAAATTGATTCCAAATTGTCTTTTTTTCTTCCAAATGAAATCACAGGTATCTGTTTTTCCACCAACTCCTGTAAAAGATAAGCCTCTTCCTTTGCATCTCCTTCAAAAATAATCTGAAACTCATTTCCCGAAATCGCTAATGTCTTGACCAGCGGATGTGCCCGTAAAAATGCAACCGTTTCCTCCTGCCTTTTTAAAATATGAATGATAAGCGGATTCATGGTATTGACAGAGGAAACAATCTCTTTAATACTGCCCTGCAAAATCATTTCTCCCTTTTGAATAATCCCAATCGAACTGCACATCTCAGAAAGTTCCGATAAAATATGAGAACTGATTAAAATAGTCTTTCCATTCATCGCTAGTTCCATTAAAACATTTTTCATCGCCACCCTAGAACTTGGATCTAAACCAGATGCTGGTTCATCTAAAATCAATATTTTAGGATTGTGTACCAATGCTCTTGCCAAGCAAAGCCGCTGCTGCATCCCTCTTGAAAGTGCATCTACATATTGATTTTCCTTTTCTTCCAATCCCACAATTTCTAACAGTTCCAAACTAAGTTCCCTAACTTCTCTTCCAATCAGTCCATAGGTGGATGCATAAAATTCCATATATTCCATTACTTTTAAATTGTCATACACACCAAAATAGTCTGGCACATAACCAATATTTTCTTTTAAAGCAACCAAATCCTTTGTGATATCCACCTGATCCAAAAAAATCTGCCCTGTATCTGCCCGCAGCAACCCTGCAATAATTTTTATAGTCGTAGTCTTTCCGGCACCGTTTGGACCAACAAATCCAAACAGTTCACCTTCTTTCATTTCCATATTCAAACCATTCAGGGCACGAAATTTTCCATAATTTTTTGTTAGATTCCGAACTTCAAGCCATTGTTCGCTCATTTTCCCTGCCCCCTTATCTTTTCTTTACTACACAGATTCTAGGCAGACAGATTTTACGATCCGTTCCATAATTTAGTGTATCAGAAATATACTGTACCGTTAAATAATTTCCTGCCATATCGACGTCAATATAAGGCTGAAGACGCTCTTTTTGAAATATTTTGGCATCTCCTTCCATTCGCTCAAAAATCTGATTCTCTTGATTTAAGAAATAACAGTTTCCGCTAAACTGCTGATAACGGCGGCTTTCCTCCTCTACTATCGTATCTACAAAAATAACCTGCCATAAATCCTCTGCACTGCCTAAATTATAACGAAGCTGTACGGATGTACTTGCTGTAGAATTCAGCCAGCCGTCATAGTCTGCTTCATTGCTGACACTTACACTGTCTTCATCTAAAAAGATATATTCCAGCGTAATTTCTTTTTCTAACTGCAGCACAGGATACGTAATTTCTCCTGGTTCTTTTGGAAGATACAAAACAGAAAGATTGGTAATACCATTCTGTTCATAAAAACAATTTTCTAACTGCTGTATCGACACAGCTTTTCCAATTATTGCCGGGCAGCTCTGCATCGTTACACGATTAAATAAAAGAATTTCTCCCTGATAAGGAAGTTCTTTATTCTGTAAAAAATTAATCTGCACTAAATCCTCTTTTGCCGTTATTGTATATTCATAGATTACACCAGCTCTCTCTTCAGAAGGCAGCACAGGTTCCTCCCATTCTTTTGATTCTAATTGCTCTACAATAGACGGGCCGCCCTGTGATAACAGTATCTCTTCATAGTTCATTCTTACTTCTTCCATAGTACTTCCAATCCATACTGCCTCGTCAACCGGAATCTCTTCTTTTTCCTGTTTGACTTGAATTCGATGAAAACGGACATTTTGAGTCAGCAAAGTAACTCCCTGCATAGGATATGCAGTTTCTGTCTGCCAATTCGGATCGTCTTCCGTATCAAATCCAATTAAAATACCACTGTCTAAATCAATTTTTATCTCCTGCAGATAATATTTTAACGCTCTTAATTTTTCCAAATCCTGCTGGGAAGCGGTCTGTACCGTATGGGTATCATTGGAAATATTTAACATACGATATGCCACTTTTCCGTCTACATCTCCAATATAAACAATACTTTCCTTTCCGTCTACCTTTACTTTTTCTCCCGCTTTCAGATCCCCCAACAAAATCGCTTTTTCTCTTGTCAGTAAAATCACATCTGAAAGCGGTTTTCCCGACTGATTTTCTACTGTTCCTGTAATCGTATCGGTTAAAAAAGTTAAATCATCAGAAAATCCCCATACTTCTTTTAATGGCTCATATCGCTGAATAGAAAAATATTCTGCCGAAAATGGAGCAGACTTTTCAACCGTTACCGCCGTATAATCTTTATGAAAAAAAAGCCCTGCCTGATATTGCGTAAGTGCAGTATCTGTATTAATATTTTCATAGTAATAATAATTTCCGTCCGAAATCGGTCTTACTTGATAGCGATTATCAATTCCCATATAAAAAGCTTTATGAAACGGTGCCCGCAGAGCAAAACGGGTTTCCTCTTTTCGTTGTCCGTCCTGTATCTGATAAATCGTAACATATTGTACAAACGGAGTACGAAACCGAGTTGGATAGCTGATAAAAAAAATCAGACAGGAAAAAAACAATGCCAGCAGGCAAATCCATCTGCCTGTCAGTCCCGTTTTATCCTGCTTTTTTAGATAGAGATAAAGAACCGGACCTGCCAAAATCAAATAAACAATTAAAATCAAGACATAGACCGCCATATTGGGCATCCGCTTTCGAATACTGCTCTTTAGCATCTCGCTTCCCCTGTCATACTCTTTCGAACCCTCATAATAATGATCCCGTTCCACAATATCTGCTACCAGATCTGCCTGACAGAGCCGCCCCAATACAGCTGGTGCTAACCCTGTATTCTCCGACATATACTCCATCATATTGATTTGATCCGAATCAATCCAGACATAAGCCTTTCTGCCTTTCTCCAATGTTTTTATCTGCATCCAAAAGATAGGTCTTAATTCCACCGGATCGGATACTTGATCCGAAGATTCCATCCACAAAGTATCGTTTTCTATCTCCAATACCAAAATGCCGCCCTCATTTGCCCAATTCTCCAATGCTGCCTTTTGTGCTTCCGACAATCGAATATAGGAGTCAGTATCTAACACAATCAGATCTAAACTGTCCATTCCCTCTGGATAAATCGTAAAATCCTCTGTTTTTAACTGAAATGCCCGAGTGGTTACATAGGGAAAATTGTTGATCATCTCATCCCCAATCTGCTGTGCCTGAAAGGAAAGATAAGCATTTTCTATCGTACTTGCCACACCTACATACAATTCTGTAAATTGCCCGGAAGGCGTAGTAATCCGCTGTTCACAGGAAGCATAGGTTTCTCCGTCCTGTCCGATTACCTGAATCGAAAGCAGGGTATCATTGGCTGTCAGCGGAAAATCTGCCCGAACTATTGTTTTTTTTCCCGCATCTACGGCAACCGGATACTCATAAGCATAGTTTTTTTCTCCATTTTGCATCGGCACAACCAGTTTTACCACACCTTCAAAATTTACAGAAGAAGTCACCTCAATAAAAGCCGGAGTCATACGTCCAAATTTTCCATATCCCTCATAGCCTAATACGGCAGAAACCGTAATATTTTTATTTACTTCTCCTGCTCCCATTACCTGCCCCTGAAAAAATAAAGCAGCAAAACAAAACAGTATACTGCATACAATCAGTATGGTATGTACTGCCCATATCCGACCTACTGTTTTCTTTTTTCGATTTATTTTTTTCTTTTTCAGCTTTCTCACCTCCATTCTATTTAATAAAAGGACGCCAGATTGGGGGAAGGGTTGGAAATAGCTGCTCACATCTCCAAAACGTAAGAAGATCTAAGGCTTCTGCAGCAACACACATCCAACCGAACAGACCGGTGCGCAATTCGCCCGCATGGCAGGCGAAACTTCGATCACTTAAGAAAAGATTCTACCAACCAAAAGATACCATATTCCCTGAAAGCGGGCTAAACACGCACCTTTTTTTTGCATACACTGCTAAAACGCAGCATATGCAAAAAAATCCTAGATTTTCGGGGGCAGAAGCCTAAGATCTTCTAACATTTCTCCGAACAGCAGCCATTTCTCAACCCTTCCCCCAATCCGGCTGATTTTCCCGACCAGAACATCTATATAAATACCATCCGATATGTTTTCGTCTGGAGTACAACTACTTTTTTAGTTTAAAATATACAGCGGAAAGACGAATGACACTCTATGCAGGATTATCATTCCCATTAGTACTTCGCACTACAGCAGGTATTTTTCCAGTTTGGAATATACAGCCGAATAACAAATGACACTCTATGCAGGGTTATTATTCCCGTTAGCACTTCGCACTACAACAGATATTTTTTCGGTTTGGAATACACAGCCGAAAGCCGAAGGGGGCTCTATGCAGGGTCATCATTTCCCGTCGGCACTTAGACGCTGTGTTTTAGCGTCTTAGTGTCCGCTACGAGGAAATGCTAAGCGAAAGCGGGCCCGGAATAGAGTTCCCTTCTGCTTTCGGCGTCCCCCCTCTCAACAAATCTTAAATATCAAGCATCTTTCTCCTGTGCCTGAAATACTTTATTTAATACAACTTCAAATTCTGTTCCGTCTAAACTGCTTTTTACGGATATTTTCCCGTGGTGCATATCTACAATATTTTTTACAATCGCAAGCCCCAATCCTGTCCCGCCGGTATTTTCGGAACGGGACTGTTCTACCCGGTAGAATTTATTAAAGATTAAATCCAAATCCTTCTGTGGAATAATATAGCCATAATTAATGACTTTTGCAATAACTTGTTCCTGTATCTCTTCTACTTCTACACGAATGACTTTGCCCTCTGATCCGTATTTTATGGCATTATTGATTAAATTATCAAATAATCTTGCCAGCAGATTGCCATCTCCGTCTAATATCACAGAGGGCTGATTGGAGATAAATTCTTCGGTCAGACCATGATTTTCAAAGCTAGGATAAAAATCATCCAAAAGCTGATTTAACAACATCACTAAATCCACTTTTTCCACTTTCATTGCAATTCTTCCATAGTTTAGCTTTGTAAAACTAAATAGGTCTTCAATTAATTTTTCTAGGCGTTTTGCTTTTTGATATACGATATCAATATAGCGTTTCTGCACTGTTTTTTCTAACTGATCATCGGCGGATAAAAATCCCATATAGCCAATAATAGAAGTAAGGGGGGTACGCAGATCATGAGCAACATTTGTAATCAGTTCATTTTTGGTACGCTCTGCAATTCTCTCTTTTTCCATTAGATCTTTTAGTTTTCCTGTCATATCATTTAGACTATTGGCAATATAGGTCAATTCATCTTCTCCTTTTGGTTCAATTATAGTTTCCAAATCTCCATCTGCAATCTGATAAATGCCTTTTGTGATTTCATTGACATATTGGATTACAGAATCCATCTGCAGCAAAAATGAGGCAAGAAAGATGACTACTCCGACCAATGCCAATACCAGAAACTGGATGCCTTGCGTCCGCATCTCTTCGGTATAGGGCAGCACCCGCTCACTGGTAAGTCCTAATATTTCCCAGATAAAATCAATATTCAGCCATAAGATGCCTACCACTGCTGCAGTAATCAATACACTGACGATTCCGTAATAGAGAATTCGCAGACGCAGATTTTTCATGCCCATTTTCATCAGAACCCGTTTATTTAATTCCATTGCGCCTTGACTGATTTTTTTAGCGTTCAATCTTATATCCTACTCCCCATACCGTGGTTATAATTTTTGTTGCTCTGGTATCCTCCTTCAGCTTTCCACGAAGCCTTCGGATATGTACCATTACCGTATTGTTTGCTTCATATACTTTTTCGTTCCATACATTTTCAAAAATCTCATCAGTACTAAATACTTTTCCGGGATTTGATGCCAAAAGATATAAAATGTCAAATTCGATTGGCGTTAATTTGATTTCCTCTCCATATACTACTACTCGATGATTTTCCCGATTGATTTCTAATCCGTGAATTCGAATTTCATTTTCGTCCTTATCCGGCTGATTATTTGGATTTAGCTGGGTATAGCGGCGAAGCTGTGATTTTACTCTTGCTGTTAATTCTAATGGATTAAACGGCTTGGTTACATAGTCATCTGCTCCTGTACTTAATCCTAAAATTTTATCTAAATCGGTTGATTTTGCACTGAGCATAATAATCGGAATATTATTATGCTCCCGAATTTTTTTACACATTTCTAACCCGTCCATCTCCGGCATCATAATATCTAATAAAGCAAGATCAATCGGTATTTTTTCTAAAATACTCAGTCCTTCCATAGCAGAATATGCCTTATGCACTTTATAGCCGTCACTTACCAAATATAACTCTACCAGTTCTGCAATTTCTTTTTCATCATCTACAACCAGAATATTAATATCTGTCATTTATTCACTTACCCCTTTATTGTTTATTTTCTAATGGATAAAATACACGATTTTCTATACTTTTCTCCTGTATCTTCACCTCTTCTTCTGCTTCTGTACAAAACTGCTTTTGTGCATCTACTTTTACTTTTCCTCTGCGATCGACTGCTTCATAACTTCCATCTGCCTTCATAATATGTTTATTTTCTGTATCTGCAAACTGTACCTGAAGGATATGGCGTATTTTTGCTTTTAGATTCTCTTGTTCTACTGGAAATAAAATTTCTACTCTTCTGTCTAAGTTTCTTGGCATCCAATCGGCACTGCCCAAATATATCTCTTCTTCTCCATTATTGCAAAAACGGAAAATTCTTGCATGTTCCAAATAGTTTCCTACTATTGAGTGTACAGTAATCGTTTCACTGATGCCCGGTATATTAGGTCTTAGGCAGCAAATGCCACGCACTAAAAGGGAAATGGTTACGCCTGCTTGTGAAGCGGCATATAATGCAGCGATAATTTCTTTATCACACAGCGAATTCATCTTTGCTTCAATAAAGGCTTCCCGCCCTTCCTGTGCATATTTTTTCTCCCTTTCAATCAAGCTTAAAAACTTCTCTCTTAACCAGAGTGGTGCTAGACTTAATTTATTCCATCCCAACGGCTCAGAGTAACCAGAAAGCATATTAAATACAGCAGTGGCATCTTCTCCAATCGAACGGCTGCAGGTAAACAGCCCTAAATCGGTATAGAGTTTTGCGGTGGCATCGTTATAGTTTCCTGTTCCTAAATGCACATAGCGCCGTATTCCGTCCTCTTCACTGCGTACTACCAGTGTAATCTTACTGTGTGTTTTTAGTCCTAACAGTCCATAGATCACATGGCAGCCTGCTTTTTCCAATTTCTTTGCCCAGATAATATTATTTTCTTCATCAAACCGTGCTTTTAATTCCACCAATACCGAAACTTGTTTGCCATTTTCTGCCGCTTCTGCCAGTGATGCAATAATCGGAGAATTTCCGCTGACCCGATACAGGGTTTGCTTAATGGCAAGTACTTCTGGATCTTTTGCCGCTTGCCGAATAAAGGATACCACTGGTTCAAAGGTCTGATATGGATGATGCAGAA
This sequence comes from uncultured Lachnospiraceae bacterium, assembly GCA_910585855.1. Lineage (GTDB taxonomy): Bacteria > Bacillota > Clostridia > Lachnospirales > Lachnospiraceae > MGBC114844. Next base: position 14,690 of record CAJUGZ010000067.1, read on the forward strand.
GAATATCGCTTCTGCGAATCTGGGTAAAGATATCTTCTTCTGTAGAAAGTTCTTTTATTGGCTGCGGTGTAAATTTCGGCATTTTTAGATGACTATACCCTTCTGTTCCGTAAAGTTTCATTAAAAAAGTTAAATCTAAAGGTCCGCTGCTGTAATAGATATCTTCTTCTTTCATATCCAATTCTTTTTTTAGAATCTTTAACAACCGCTTATCAATATGTTCCTCTACCTCTAACCGAATGGCTTCGCCCCACTGCCGTTTTTTTATCTGCTTTTCAATTTCCTTTAACAGATCTTCGGCCTCATCCTCTTCTATTGTCAAATCAGCATTTCGCATAATTCGATAAGGGTAGGCACAGATTACTTCATAGTTTAAAAATAACTTATGAATATTACGTTCGATCAGCTCCTCTAAAAGAATTACTGCCTTCTCTCCCTCCTTTTCAGAAGGAAGCAAAATCAGTCTTGGAATACCAGAAGGAACTTGTACCGTAGCAAATTCGATTTCTTTTTCCGGTTTTTTCTCTGCTTTTCCCGTCTTTCCTGCCGACTTTCCGCCTGCTTTTGCTGTCTTTTTTCCCTTTGTTTCTTCTTTTATCTCCGGCAGCAGTTCCTTTACGGTATCCTTTTTTATAAGCAATGCCCCCAAATTCAAAGATTTATTCCGAATCAAAGGAAAAGGTCTAGAAGAATCCACTGCCATTGGAGTCAGAACCGGATAGACATACTCCATAAAATAGCGATCGGCATACTCGGTCTGCTTTTTTGTCATATTTTCATGTCCGTCTAAAAGCAGCAGTTTTTCTTTTTTTAGTGCCGGTTTTATCGAACGATTTAATGTAGAATACTGTAAATTTACCAATTCATGCGTCTTTTGACTGATAGCGGTAAGCTGTTCTTTCGGGGTCATCCCTGCAATATCCCTTTTTTCATATCCAGCATGAACCATATCCTTTAACGACGCCACCCGCACCATAAAAAATTCATCCAAATTAGATGCCGTAATACTTAAAAATTTCATTCGTTCAAATAACAATACTGTTTTATCTCTTGCTTCCTCAAGGATTCGATTATTAAACTCCAACCAGCTTAACTCCCTGTTTACATAGTACTGCGGCTGGTTTTCATCAATCTTTTCTTCACTTCCCATTATATAGTTCCTCCTTTCTGTCTGTCAGCCCTTTTGTTTTATTCTTTAATTAATCTTTTGGGGATAGATTTGCTTTTACCGGACGCCAGAGGCGATTCTTTTTTTGTTTCGGAGTCAAGAAACAGCCAGATTCGAAAACCATGGGCAGCCTGCAGTGACTTTGGAAAA
>CAJUGZ010000068.1 GCA_910585855.1 uncultured Lachnospiraceae bacterium
CTCCACTCACTTACTCATGACTGAAGTCACGAGTATGCGTTCGCTATTTAATCAATTATTTTATCGTTCCTCTGCAATTATCAGGCAATAGTTTTTCTTTCCTATTTTTATTTCTGCTCTATCTCTATTTTCTGAACTTCACAGCCTGTAAAATATCCGTTTTCTTCTAATACTTCCATAATTTCTTCCGGTGTAAAATTCCATAAAAGCTGATCGCCTACAAGAAAACTTCCTGTTGCACGTACAATTCCATCCTCCATTGGAGAAAATACAACAACAGCGGAATAAGCATCCTGATATAAATAAAGATAAATGGTATAATCTGTTAAATCCTTATAAAGAAAATCGGTATCTGCAGTTAAAATAGAAGTAACTGCCAGTGCAGCAGAACCCTCTGCAGCATTTAAAATATTTGGAACTGATGAAACCAAACGCCGATAGACAGCAGGCAAAATCTCTTCTGGAATCTGTAAATTTTCTTCTGCAGCCAAAGACAATATCTCCTTTACTGCCTCCTCCTTAATTGTAACTTGATAGACTGTATCCGGTTTTGTATAATCTTTTTCAGCAATATCATCAATCAAATCATTTAATTCCAAGCTTGAAGATACTAAACTAATATAATCCCCGCACTCTGCTGTTAAATCCATCTTTTCCACTATTTCCAAACCCTTTTGATAAAGTGTAGCTGTATTCTGTTTTTCTTTTGCACTACAACCAAATAAGAAAAGACTGCCTGTCAATGTCAGCAGCAACCCTGCTGCTTTTTTCTTCCAATTCTTCATTTCCCTCTCCCTGTATAAAAAATATAAATTCCCTTATCTTTTACATTTATTATACTCTACTATCTGTCTGTATGCAAGATCCGATCCTCTACAAACTAGATAAACTTATAAACAATAAATAGGCAAACTAGAAAATCTGTATAAGAGGTTGTTTCTGAAGATGGTTTTATATTGGATACCAGACGCCGGAATGGAAACAAAGGTCTATTTTGGCTGCTTTTTGGCACATTTTTATAATGTTTTTTGAATTTACTTATTTATATACAACTAAACTATTTAGTTATTGGTGTATATCAAAATAAAAATACTTATTCCATAAAATACAGAATAAGCATTTTTTACCACTATATACAGATTTAAATTTTTAAAAAGTATAAAACTTATTTATTACTCTCAAATTCCCTATCAGGGATATTTTCAGTATAATTCGTAAAACTTGCCGCAACCATTTCAAATTTTCTTTCTTCTACCACACTAATTCCAATTAAAGCTATTACGTAAAAGAAAAAAATAATTACTAACATTTTCAAAGTTATTTTTCTTTTTGCAAACATCTAGTTCTCCTATTTTAGTTATCAAAAACTATATAATTCAAATTATTCCTATACTGATTTCAATAGTTACTTTCAGAGCCTGTTTGGTATTTCAATATATGCTAATTTTACAGCAAATTTTTTATCAAATAATAATATTTTTTCACTGTAATACAAAATAAAAGTTTCTTAAATACAACGAAAAAGATACATGTAAGAAAATACTAAACAGGCTCTCAGAATCAACACTAGATGATAACGTTCCATCCTTTGTACATTTAATAATAGCTGTTGAAGTTTTACTATAAAATATCCAATCATTCTTACAACTTATCGTAAACTCTATATAAGCATCCCCACCCGAAACATAATTTTTGAGTTTTGAACATGTTACTTTTACTTCTTCATCATAAATATCAACTACTGGTGTTTTCACATACTCTACCTGAGCTATAGTACCATTATAACTAAATTTAAAATCAACATTAATCTCTGCTACAATATTACCTTCATATTTTGTATAGAAAACGGCTGTTCCTTCTTCATATGAAATACTAGAATATGCATCTATCTCTGAATCTTCTTTGTTTAACTCCTTTAAATATGTTTCAAACTCAAATTCTTCTAAATTATAGTCACCATATAATTCATTTGGATTCACTTCCTCACTTGCAATAATTAAATTCCATGAACACATTGTGTACAATAAAGCAGCTACCACACCTAATACCATTTTCCTTCGCATATTATGACCTCCTAAATTTTATTTTTCTTTAGTTTATCACAATATTTATTTTTCATTTCTATTTTTCTCTTTTCTAGCAAAATTTTTCCTTTTTCTACTACAACTTATATCGCTCTACTGATCTCGCTATAAAATTTTCCTTTTATCTTTTTTCATTTAAAATAAAGCCATCACAATCACACTGATTTTAACTTAATCTAATCATAAATCTAATTTCTTCATATTCCTTATTTTCTGATGGAAATGCGTAGCCAAAATCCCAAGGAAGGTCTGCACAGGCTCATCATTTCCCATCAGCACTTGGGTGCTGTTTTAGCACCTTAGTGTCCGCTACGAGGAAATGCTAAGCGAGAACGAACCCAAAGCAGACCTTTCTTGGGATTTTGGCGTCCTATTATTCTAAAAAAAGAATTACCTTTGCATAAAATTCTCCATAAGCATAACCCGTTTCCAAATCACCATGATACTTCAAAACTATTTGCATCACACTTTGCAGTCCAATTCCATATTGTGATTCTTCTAATACTTTTTTCTCTTTTTCGCAAACACTGTTTCTAATTACTATAATTAATCTCTTCCTATTATATTTTATAGCAACAGCTAAAAAACCAGATTCTATTCCTTTTACTGCGTATAATGCATTATCCAATAAATTTCCCAATAACACTGTCATATCAAAATCGTCAAATTCAAATTCATCTGGAATCTCTATCCTTGCCTCAAACAAAATCCTATTTTCTAACGCAATTCTCCTTTTATAATTTACAATACTATCAATCACCAAGTTTCCGGTATTCTCCAACTCTTTTGCAATTACACTTTCTCCCATCAGCTTTTCGATATATTGTGTTGCTTTTTCCCATGCTCTATTTTTTATCAATATTTCCAATGTTAATAAATGGTGCTTTAAATCATGGGAAAGTATATCTATCTGTTTTGAAAAAAATTGTACTTTATAAAACTGATTCTGATAAAATGAAATCTTTTGTTCTACTAACCTATTTCTATTTCCTACTGCAACTACAATAAATAAAACAATTTGCAATACTTTTGCCCAAAATATCTGATATAAATTTTTATAAATCCCATATCTTTGTACAATATCTTCCACTCCTATTTTAAAACAACTAATTATAAATTCTGGAACACAAAGGCAAAGTAAAATAAAAACTGTTTTTTCTGTAAAAAATTTTTTCTTTTCTGACAAAACACAAAAAATAAAAAGACAATCTGAACCCCTATATACCTTTCAACAGAATCAACAAAATAATAAGAAAACAACAAATAAATAAAATAAATACTCCATTCAAAATAACTTGAATCTACTTTCTTCCAAACAGATTTTTCATCAAACATATGTACCCAAAAACAAAAAAGAACCATTTGGATATAGACATAGAAAGCATACATACATTGATTCAAGTCCACTGCCTTCATATCATTTCCCTGCTTTCTATTGCGATCTGTAATTGTCGTACTGCTTTTCGACGTAATTGTGCAACTGGGATCTTTTCCTTATTGGACATAATCAAATATTGGTAAGAAAAAACTATCACCTGTCTATAATTTACCAAATACGTTTTATGAGGCATAAAAAAATCATAGTGTTCTAATTCCTTTTCAATCCTAGGAAGCGAGTCATAAAACCTATCTTCCCCTTGAACTGTCACCATAATAACTTCTTTCTCTAAATTCTGAAAATAAAGGATATCCTTTATTGGTATTCGATAATAAGCATTTTTCTTTTTATAATGAAACTCCGTCTGCAATTTTTGAGAAAGCGAAATCCCTTTCTGCAAAACTCCTTCCAATCGCTTTCCATCCACAGGTTTGATCAAAAAATTCATCGGTCTTACCTCAAAAAGCTGCATTGCATATTGACTTTTACCAGATAAAAAAACAATCTGCACCGATTCATCCTGATAATCATCTCTCACTCTTTTTGCAACGGCAATTCCATCCATATCAGGAAATTCAATATCCAGCAAAATCAAATCATAAGACATCCTTTTTTCAAACTCCTTTAAAATCCCTTTCCCACTATAAAACACATCCACTGCAATTTCCCATCCATTCTTCCTAGCAAAACAAAAAATTGTATTCTCTATCTTCTCACAAAAAATAACATCATCATCACACACTGCAATTTGATACATTTTCCCCCTCCCTTTTCAAATTCTCAAATAAAACGACTTATCTAAATCAATTATAAAAAGAAAACCTGCCTTAGTCAATAAAAAACATATGTTTACGCCCGATGTAGTTTACTACAAATCAAAAAAAATTAATAACAATAATAAACTACACATAGTTCTGCCTATTAAAAAATTCAATATAACTCTTTTTTCCGTTCAACAGCCAAGAAACAGCTAGATGCGAAAATCCTAGGCAGACTGCAGTGACTTTGAAAAAAAGTTAGAAGTTCTTGACTTCTGCTTCCAAATCTAAGATTTTTTGCATATCCTGCTTTCATGCAGGGTATGCAAAAAAAGGGGCGTGTTTAGCCCATATGAAAGAGAAGCCCTCTTGTTGTGGTAAATCACACCCTTTGGGTATGCCAGTAAAGTTTTAGCTACCATATGGGCGAATTGCGCCCCGGTCTGTCCGGCTGGACACACTAGGATGCAGAAGTCTTAGAACTTCTTGCTTTTTGGAAACCGGAACAGCAGTTTGCCTAGGATTTTCGCATCTGGCGTCCTTTTCCTAAATTTCCGAATCATCCACCATTTCCTCATTCGGATAATAAGGGTAAAGTTCTTCATATCTCTCATAAACTTCGCCTTCCTTATGTCCAGCCGGAATCAATCCTGTACAATCCGTAGCAGAGCAAATATGGGAACATCCATTCTCTAAATAAACCTCCCCCATTTCCTCCTCCCAATGCTTCCAATTCTCTTTTAATTTATTCTCTGTTTTATTAAAACTTTTATTTTCTTCCATAATATAACAACTCCTCTCTTCTTTATTTAATTTCTATTTTATTTTGTGTATTCCCAATAAATTTATTCCTGACAAAATTATCAGAAATCGATCATAAAAAAGGTCTATGGATTATAATTTCTTATTTTCCATAGACCTTTTTTATTTTTCTGTTATCGTTTTTCAAAAAATTGATCAATATTTTTCTTAACTTCAAACGGTTTTAAACTTTTAGATAAATAACCGGCGGGTCTTAATGCCAATACTTTTTCAATTCTCTCTTTATCCACATTTCCAGTTAAAAAGATAACCGGAATATCAGCAAACTCCTTCTCGGCTCGAATCATTTCCAATACTTGTTTGCCATCACAAACCGGCATTTCATAGTCTAACAAAATCAAATCCGGTCTGTCCAGTGTAATAGAGCGAATCGCAGATCCCCCCGATTTTGCAAGAGTAATTTCATAATCTTCCTTTAATAATTTTTTCATACTATATAATACAACAGCCGAATCATCCACCAATAATATCTTTTTTCCTTTATTTTCCTTTTTATTCTTAAGATAATTTTTAATCTCTGATATTGCATTTTCTGTTTTAATAGAAGGAACAACTTCATTTTGAATGGCATTTGGTACAAACATACAATATGCAAAATATCCAGAACCACCTGTATTAAATAACAAACTGCACTGCGGACTTGCTTCACTAAATATCTTTTGAAACTGATCATATCTCAATAAATTTTCTTCTTCTAATTCATATGACTCTAAAGAAGGAAAATGTTCTTTAATATTAAAAACAAACTGCTGTGCCGTATAACGGGTTGCATTCATTAACATTACATTCACTTTATCAGATTTACTATTCATCATTTTACCGACTGTACCAAGCAGTAATTTTTCTTCAAAAACCAATAAAATTTCCCAATGTTCTCCTTGCTTATTGCCATAAAGTAAGCGATAATAAATCCCTTTTCCAAACTTCTCTCCGCCATAATGCTCACTGATCACTTGTGCTTTTAAACGAAATAAATCATAAATAAGCTGTGTAATTGTCAATTTTACAGCTATCTGCTCTTCATCCGGCAAAAGATTTTCCCACTTGCTTATGGTCTTTCCCGTAATTGCATGATCCTCTGTTAAGGTATGTCCTATCAGCCATCCAGCGCAGACTGCTAAAAAATGTTTTACCGATTCCGGGTCATAACGAGTTAATCTCAGTTCTTTTTCAAGTGCCGGAAGTGTTTTTTTCCGAAAACTATCATGAATCCGTCTATGTATATCAAATCCTTTGTAATTAATAGAAGCCATATAGACTTCTTCTTCTGTAAAATGTTTCAATGCATGCCCTTTAAAATACTTAATTCCCTCTTCGCAGACCCACTGACTTTTTGCTTCTTCTTCCGTAAATGCAAGAAGCTTATTCATAATACTAAAAAGTTTTTTATGCTCCTTATCAATAGCGTCTACGCCAATATTAAACCGATCCTGCCATATTAATTCTCTACCCATTCTTCCTCCTTTTCCACAGCAACACCAAAAATACTGCAGATATTTCTATGATAATCATATAAAGCATAAAAGTCTAAGTCTATATCCGACTTTGGCGATGACTTCCTTTCAAGTATACCATACAATAATAAAAATAAGTTATCTTTTGAATTTTTATCCAATAATTTCATCAAAATGACGAATTTTCCTTTAAATTTTATGCATTATGTCAAAAATTTTGCTAAAATATTTAAAAAAAACTGCTGTTAGAAATCAAAAGACTAACAGAAATTTTTACTATCTTCTTTTTCTTAAAAACACCCTGCTGACTGTAAAAAAATAATCAGCATCAAAACCGGTGCAATATATCGAATCATAAAGGCATATAATTTTTTCCGCCGAAACGTATGTCCGCTTGATTCCATTTCTTCTGCAATCCACTGTGGTTTTATTACCCATCCTACAAATACACAAGTCAAAAGACAAATCAAAGGAAGCAAAAAGCTATTGCTGATATAGTCCATCAAATCCAAAAGCTGTGCCGTCTGTCCGTTTGGCAGCGGAAGTTCAAAATAAAATATATTGTAACCCATGCAGATTACTACAGAAGCTAAACCAAAAATCACACTTACTATAAGACTGACTTTCTTCCGTGAAGCATGAAATAATTCCATGCAATTTGCTACTAATGTTTCCATAATTGAAATACAGGAAGTCAACGCAGCAACTGCAACCATTACAAAAAATACTAATCCGATGATTGCCCCTATCTTTCCCATTGCTGCAAATACTTTTGGCAGAGAAATAAACATCAGACTTGCACCAGATGCCATTCCCTCTGTTCCAGAAAATACATAAACAGCCGGAATAATCATCATTCCTGCTAAAAGTGCCACTCCAGTATCAAATAGTTCAATCTGACTAATCGAACGGTTTAAATTCACATCCTTTTTTACATAAGAACCATATGTAATCATAATTCCCATTGAAACGCTAAGCGAGAAAAATAACTGGCTCATCGCATCTAAAAGAATATTCAAAAACCTAGAAAATGTAATTCCCTTCAAATTAGGAATCATATAGACTGCTAATCCCTGCATCCCTGTCCGTTCCACACCGGATGCATCCGTATGATGAAGGGTTAAAGAAAATACGGCAATCCCTATAATCATAAAAATCAATCCAGGCATTACCATCTTTGAAAACCGTTCAATCCCTTTTTCCACTCCGCAGTATACTACAAAAGAAGTCACTGCCAAAAATAAAAGCGTAAAGAAAATCGGTGAGGCTTTCGATGTAATAAATGAGGTAAAGTAGGTATCCTGTGCCGCTTTTTCCCCTGCTCCAGTAAGATACACCAGCATATATTTTGTAATCCAGCCTCCGACTACAGAATAGTATGTCATAATAATAACCGGTACTAAAAAAGTCATTTTTCCTAAAAAATCCCATTTCGGACGAATCGATCCAAACGCCTTTAATGCATTTTTCTTTGTTCTTCGTCCCAATGCAATATCTGTAGTTAAAAGTGTAAAACCAAATGTCAGTACCAATATCAGATAAATCAGCAGAAACAGCCCGCCTCCATCCTGTGCTACCAAATAGGGAAACCTCCAGATATTCCCTACTCCAACAGCACTGCCTGCTGCGGACAGTACAAATCCAATGGAACTGCTAAACCCACCTTTTTTCTTTTTTTCCATCCGCCTTCTCCTTATATATTTAATTTGTCAATGCCGTATAATCCACAGAAGTAACTACTCCATCTACAATTAGAAACTGCAGTTTCGACTGTTCCTTTGTATAAGTATACATTCCAAAATCCTCTGTATACCCATCTCCATAAGCGGCAATCATCTCCTCTATCCCAGAGCCAATCCGAATCCCCTCCGGCGTACAAACGGTTTCATCCAAAAAATAAATATCATATATATATTCCCGTCCGTTTTCCTCATAAGTAGTCAGCATATAGTTTCCATAGGTATACTGCCGATCCACTCCTAAAAAAGCACAGCTAGGTGTTTCAAAATAAGCATCCGCTGCCCCAAGTGCTGCCAATACCCCCTCTGCATCCTCATGCATCCCAATAGAAAGTCCATTTACTTGAAATAAATATCCCTGCAGTACAACGGCAGCCGTTGTTGTTTCTGCAGGCAGAGTAGTTTCTGCTTCTATTGTAGTAGTTTCTGCTTCTGCTGCAGTCGATTCTGTTTCTTTTTCTATTTTTGTTTCTTTTTCTGTTACAGTTGTTGTTTCACTGTTTTCCTCTAAAGAAGTACTTTCATCTTTATCCAAGTCCCTATCAGAACCTGTCGTTTCTAAAACAGAAACCTCTATTTCCGATGTAGAATACTCTGATTCAGGTATTTCCTGCAAGACAGTTTCCGATTTTACAATTTTAGACGGAAGAGTTTCTGTTCCAACTGTTTCTGTCCCAATTATTTCTGATGTGGTACTCTCCAAAATACTTGCTTCTTCTATTCTAGAAGCAGTCGTACTTTCAGGAATACGGTCCAGCGGCACATTAGAATTTGAACATCCCGCCAAATTTACCATACCAGTTAAAACCAAAAGTGATATGGTATATCTATACCTTTTCATAATTTCTGCTACTAAAAACATATACAAAATTGTATATATTAGCTTTTCCTTTCCTAAATTTTTATTTTGCCCTTGGTTTTTAGGTGTATATGTACTATTTATTTCGTTGCCATCTCAGGATATGTTATTCCGTTTTCCAAATACTTTGTGCTGTATCGATTAGAAGATAATGCATCATACTGTGCATTTGTAACAATACAGAAAGTTGCTCCTGATTTTCGTGGTGTTGTGTCAAAGTGATACCATCCGCCCTCTACATTAACAAGATTCCAATAATGTACATGATATCCTTCTTTTGGATAGACAGGAAAATTCTCAATTCCTGCTGCATCTAACATAGCCCATGCAACCGAAAAATAAGTAAAACAATCCCCTCTTCTAGTCTTCAATCCACGAATTGCTTCTGCTACCCAGTCAGATTTATCTGAAGTTGCAATATAACCAATATGAGATTGAATCCATTTATAAATTGCAGTTGCTTTTTCTCTCTGTGTCATATTTTCTGTTACTAACTGGCTGACAATCTGCGCTGCCAACTGTTCCATCTCCAATTCTGCTGGTGTCTTTATCGGATTCATACCAGTAAAAACCCCGTTTTCATCAAAGGTATATAGATTCTCATCATCCAACTGCAGCACTTCATTATTCGCTCTTTGACCAGACTCCTTCAAATAATATCTAGGTGCATCTTCCTGTGTACCGTCTGTATACCATCCAGTCTGCATATAACCATTTTCATCAAAATGATACCATGCTTCATCAATCAGCTCCCATGTATTTACCGGATAAGAAACTTTATCCTCCTTTAGATACCACCAACCGTTTCCATCTTGCTGCCATGTTCCACGAAGTGTACCATCAGAAGAAAAAGTATAGGCTTTTCCTTGAATAATACAAGTCATATCATGTATCATTTTTCCGGTTTCATCCAACCAATAATAAGCACCATTTGTATCCTGATACCAAGCTGTCTGCATCAAGCCCTCTTCATTGAAATGATACCAGTTTGCATCCGTATCCTGCACCCACGAATTCACAATATAGCTACCATTTCCTGTATCATACTGTACCCCCTTATCTGTCGTAACAAAACCAGCTTCGTTTGCAGACACAATACATACACAGGTCAGAAAACGAATTCCGGCTAATACAGTAATTGCTGTTGACTTTCGCATTTTTTCGTCATTCCTTTCTTAAATATACCAATACAACACTAACTTTGAACTACAAAAATTCTGTCAAATCTGCACTCAGACTTACCAATTATAACATAGCACCTATGGATCGTCAACCGTAGAAGCAGATTCTGTCTGTTCTTTCTCCCATGCCAATAATTGCTCCTGTTTTTTATCATAATAAAACAAAACCTTTTCTTTCCAAGCTTTTTCATACTCCGCTTCCCCCCGATGATCAGCTATATGAAATTTTTCTGCTAAAATTTTTCCAAAATATACCGAAAGTTTTTCTGCTCCAGAAAGATTAAGATGCAGTCCGCCATCATAAGTATCCACTTGAAGGTCTACTCCTGTTTCTTCTGACAACTCCAGAAAATTCAAATAAGTCAGTCCATATTTTTTTGCATAATTTTCTATCTGCACTTCCCACTCTAGATACCAATGTGGATAAATACTAGGTGCTTTCACTAAAATCAATGCAATATTATTTTTTTCACACAATAACCTTATCTTATCTAAATACTGATATGCCCGGCTGCCAAACTCATAATTTGCCAGCTTTTTTGCAGGCGGTGCTCCCGTCGAAGGCTTTACATCAACCCGCATATAATAACCATTATGAGAAATCTTATCCTTTTTCCAAATATACTTCCAATCCTCTTTCGTAAGATCATTCCACCTAGAATGATACCGAAGCAGAGGAAACAAATACTCCAAAAAAGCCTCGTCCTCTAACATAGATGCCTGTATCGACTTTAGCTTACTAAGTGACCAGTTCATTCCATCCAAAGTCATCCGATTATAAGCTTCTTTCTGCGGCTCATTATACTGCATTGCCAAAACATTAAAAACAACCACATCTGGTTTTTCATAATGCAATGTTTCCTCCAAAAGATAATAAGACTGCCAAATAAGCTGCTGCGCACTTCCCCTGATATAACTGGTAATTCCATATGTTTCCCAAAGTGTAATCGGAGAAAAATTCTCATAAACCTCACAATCTCCAATAAAAATTACATCATGCTTTGTAGTTTCCTGATAGTACTCTGCAATCAATGCACCATCTATCACCTTTCCCATATATTTCGGCATGAAAAGACGCTGCAAAAACCAAAAACTAGCTATCACTGCCAATATAGTACCTATCCTTATAAATCCCTTTTTTCTTTCCATTCTTACTTCCCTCAAAATTTTTCCTAACCAACAATCTAGTTTCTTCCTAATATCTAAAACTGATTATAAATAAACTGGCTGGCATCATATCCCTCCCCATAAGCTCCGAACAATAACACTGCCAAAAAAAGTCCATACCAAATAAAAAATCTTACCGCTGCCGGCTTCCTAGCAATCTTTTCTCGAACACTACCGCTTCTCCCCATTAGACTTACTGTAATCAACAGCACCGTTCCCATCACTAATATCCCATAATCCGCTGCTGTAATTCCAAGTCCAAGCATTTCCTGAACCCCGATTTCTTTCCAATTATAATAAGTAAGCATATTAAAAAACATACGAAAAGTAGTAGGAACATCCCTATAACAGTCAAACATTCGAATACTGCTCATTAAAAGCACGGTACGCACTACTTGAAACAGACGAAAACCCCATTTCCCTTCCAACTGAAATTTTTTATGAAACCACCGATAACATGGCTGTAATTCTTGAGAAATTAAAAGTACAATACAGTTCATCAGCCCCCATACTACAAAATTCCATGCCGCTCCATGCCAAATTCCTGTAGTAATCCAAACTAAAATCGTTGCCAAATAGACTGGTATTCGCTTTCCGACTGCTTCTCCAAAATGGCTTCTAGAAAATTTAGATAACTTCAACATCGGCTGACACACAGAAACTGGATAAAAGATATACTCTGTAAACCATGAACCCAAACTGATATGCCAGCGATTCCAATACTCTTTAATTGATTTGGAAAAATAAGGACGTTCAAAATTTTCCTTTACTCGAATTCCCAATACTTCTGCAATACCAATTACCATATCAATTCCGCCTGTAAAATCGGCATAGAGTTCCAATGCATAAAACAACATGCCCAACAAGACATAAATTCCCTGATAAGTATCTGGATTGCGGATAATTGTATTAACCGCAGGCAAAATCCGATCAGCGATTACCAATTTTTTTAAAAATCCCCATAAAATTCGTTGCAGTCCAAAAGAAACTCTTTTAATATCAAAAGAATGTCCTGAAAACAACGTTTCTGACAGATCATCAAACCTGCTGATTGGTCCTTGCATAAGTTGTGGAAAAAAGGAAGCAAACAATGCCAACTTCCCTAGATTTTTCTCTGCTAGATATTTCCCCCGATAGATATCAATGACATATCCCATCATCTGAAATGTATAATAAGAAATTCCCAAAGGCAGAGCAACGGAAAAAAACGGCACAACCACATCGCTTTTGGTTAGCCGCAATATAGAATTGATATTTGAAATCGCAAAATTGGCATATTTACAGACAGCAAGAATTGAAAAATTAAAGATCAGACAAAACAGCAGCCAGTTCCACTGCTTTTTCTTTATAGATGCTTTATACGCTTTCTTTTCTTCCCTTGATAATGTTCCTTTTTTTTGTTGTATAAATGCCTTTTGTTCTTCTCCAATTTCTTCTATTCTACGAGATACCAAATAAGTAGAAAGCGTAGTGCATCCAATATAAATCAAATATTTTACACCGGAAAAAGCATAAAACAAACAGCTAGCACAAAGCAAAAAGATCCACTGCCCTTTCTTTGGTATTATAAAATACAACAGAAAAAAAAGAAAAAGAAATCCCAAAAACTCATATGATGTAAACAGCATCTCGTTCCCCGTCCCCTAATCTTCATTTTCCAGACGCTCAATCAATCGATACAGTGCCTCCGCCGAATTAAAGTTTTCTGGTATAATCTCTTCCGCTGGAATTGCTACATCAAACTCACTATGAATCTCTGCCACTAAAGATACAATATCAAAAGAATCAATAATCTTATCATCTACCAAAGTATGACAGGTTTTAAAATCTACCTCGGGATGCAGTTCCTCTAAAATTGCTAATAATTCTTCCATAATCTATTCTCCTTTTTTATTCTCTCTATATTAGACTTTTTATTATATTCCACTTTTATCTTCGATTTTCATATCGCTGTTTTAAAGAAACCCGATCCAACTTTCCATTTGGTGTAAACGGCATTTCTTCTATCCGTTCGATAAAATTCGGCACCATATATCTTGGCAGATGTTCCTTTAGTGCTGCCGCCATCTCTGCCTTTTCCATCTCTCCCACATAATACAATACAATTTTATCCTTTTTGGGACTATAGATACAGCAGGAAGATAAAATGCCCTCTAAAAGATTGACATTTGCCTCAATCTCTCCTAATTCAATCCGATGTCCCATATGCTTAATCTGATAGTCTTTTCTGGATACAAACATCAATTCTCCCTGTTCGTTATACCTTGCCAAATCCCCTGTACGATAGATTTTCTCAGGATAAAAAACATTTAAAGGATTTTGTACAAAAGCCTGTTCTGTCCGCTCCCAATCATTATAATATCCCAATGTCAAAGGCGTTCCGGCAATACAGATTTCTCCGGTTTCTCCCTGCCGTACAGGACAATTTTCCTGATCCAAAAGTAAAATTCGAGTATTGGCAAACGGTCGTCCAATCGGAATTCCTTCCTCCGGCAAAAAATCCCGCTCTACTTTATAATAACAGCTCATACCAGTTGCTTCTGTTGGTCCATAAAGATTAATAAATTTTGTATCCGGCAAAGCCTTTCTCCAAAGCTGGAACTGTTTTATCGGAAATACTTCACTTCCAAACGCAATTAATTTCAAATCATTCGGTTTTATCTTTTCCAATACACCAAGTCCCGAAATCATAGTAAGTGCTGATACAACCCAACAAATCGTATTAATTCGATACTGATTTAAAAATTCTACTAATTTAATAGGAAACATAAAAAGATTTTTAGGTATCAAATAAGTAGTTGCACCAAATTTTAAAGTCGGATAAAGTTCCTTTAAACAGGCATCGAAATACAAAGGTGCTTGATTTCCAAATATAGTTTCCTCACTAAACTCCAGTACTTCCGAAAGATGTTCAATATAATCTATAACAGAACGATGACAAGCAACAACCCCTTTGGGAATCCCTGTTGAACCGGAAGTAAATACAATATAAATCGGATCAGTATCAATCGCTTCCCTGCGTACTTGACACAACATCTCTTCTTTTGGCATGGTATTTATCATCTCATCATAACAATAGACCTGTCCCTGATAAGAAAACTCTTTTACCAGTTGCTTCGTTTCTCTGTCACAAATCAATACTCTTGGATGAAGATTTTCAAAAATCAATGCAATCCGATGTCTTGGCATCTCTTCATCAATCGGCACATAAAAATTCCCCGCATATACTGTTCCAAAAAATGCTGCTATTGTATTCGGATGTTTCCTCATAAATACAACAACCGGCTCTCTGGTATAACCATTTTCTAATAAAAATATCCCAATCGCCCGAGAATACTCAAAAACCTGCCGAAATGTCAGGCTTTCTGTTCCATCCGAATAAGCAATTTTCTCTGGAACTTGCAAAACGGTTTTTTCCAAATACTCTAAAACATTTATCTGCATATTTGTACTTCTGCTCCATTCTTTTCTAAATATCTTATATACTTCTTTCGTTAAAATCTTATTGTGTAATTAGGCATTGATAAGACTCTTTCAACCTAGCCTGACACAATTCTACGGAACGCTTTGCCAGCACGTCCATCGTATCAATATAACTTCCCTCTAAAGAATAATCCCTTTTAATCAAAGATAATTCCGTACACCCTAAAATAATTGTTTCTGCTCCCTTTTTTTGAAGCTGATCTGCTACTCTGTAAAACTTATCCATATCTACAGGCTTCCCCGCTTTAATATCTTGATAAATCAACTCCATCACTTCTTGCTGTCTTTCCTTTTCAGGCAAAATCCATTCCATCTGGTTTCTTTCCAACTCCGTTTGAAACAATCCGCTTGCCGCTGTTCCGTCTGTCGCCATAATTCCTATCCGGCTCTTTTTATTTTCTTTTAAATGCAAAACGGTTTCTTCCACCATATGAATAACCGGAACAGAAAAGCTCTCTGTCAATTCCCTATAAAAATAATGTGCTGTAATACATGGAATTGCTATCCATTCTGCCCCCATTCTGCAAAGCTCCCTACCGGATAAAATCATAGGATAAACCGGATTTTCCTTCGTATGATCCAAAATATAACTGGTACGATCCGGAATAAAAGGAGCATTATGTATCCACATCTCAATATGTTCCTGATCCGTCTTTGCATCTGTCATCTGAATTACCAATTCAAAAAAATACGCCGTCGCCATTGGTCCTAGACCGCCTATTATACCTAATTTCTTCATTTTTTCTGTTTTTCCTTATTGCTGCTTCCTTTATCTGACTCATGCAATTTGTGAAATTCCTATCAAACCTTTCCATAATACTTTAGCAATAGTTACTGTAAAAGTCAAGAAGTACTTATTTTCTATCACTATTTATTTAAAATAAACCTTTAATAAGTCTTTTGAAATTGGAGAATGGAAGGAGGATACCAGAGGACGCCAGATTCGAAAACGGTGGGCAGCCTGCTGTTCCGGTTTCCAAA
>CAJUGZ010000069.1 GCA_910585855.1 uncultured Lachnospiraceae bacterium
GCAGGATATGCAAAAAATTCTAGGTGTTTCCGCAGAAGCCTAAGACTTTCTAACCATTCTCCGAAGTCGCAGACAAAGGAAACGAGCAGCCCGCCTCTGGCTGTTGACTGGATAGCGATAGAAATGATATTTTAACAGTAAATTTTTAATCAGATAACAATAGTTTTCCCAAATGGAAGAGTGATACAGGATAGAAGTTTTCTAATGTTTTTTTGTTCCGAAGCCAAGAAACAGGCAGATTCTAAAATGGCAGTCTGCCTGCAGTGACTTCGGAAAAAAGTTAGAAGTTCTTAGACTTCTGTTAGTAACCTAAGATTTTTTTCACATCCTGCTTCCATGCAGGGTGTGAAAAAAAAGGGGCGTGTTTAGCCTGTGTATAGAAAAGGCTGTATGTTATGGTTGGTAATATTGTTTTGTATGCCAGTTACAGATCGGCTGCGGGCGAATTGCGCCCCGGTCTGTCCGGTTGGATGAACCAATAGGCAGAAGTCTTAGAACTTCTTGCTTTTTGGAGACCGGAACAGCAGGCGGATTGCCATTTTAGAATCTGTCGTCCGTCCGGTCATCCTTTAAAAAATGATAAATTTAATTGCAGAAAAAGGAGGAAATAAAAGATGGGATTTGCGGTTTGTGGTGGTGCGATGTGTGCCTGCTCTTTTGGTGCGGCTCCTTCTTCGTTTATGGTGACACCAGAGAATCAGGTAATGACAACGATGCCGATAGCAACAATTATGGATAATATACCGATGAAAAATATTATGCCTTTTGGGATGTGCAGTTCTCTTGCTAATCCGCAGGTGGCGTCTGCAACGGCAGCCGCACTGGGGGTATTGACACCGATGCCTTGTATACCGGTTACAACAGCACCATGGACACCCGGTTCGGCAACGGTGCTGATTGCAAATAAACCAGCTCTAAATCAGTCAAGCCAATTAATCTGTAATTGGGGAGGTGTGATTCAGATTACCAATCCGGGAACGACTAATATACAAGTTCCGTAAGGAAAGCGGGAAGGAGAAAGATATGAAAGTACGTTTTGGGTTGCGGGCAAAATTTTTTATTATGTATCTGGTATTTGGATTGGTGATTTCATTTGGAATGTATTTAATTGTACAAAATAGTTATGTTTCTGCAATTTATGAGAATTACTATGAAAATGCGATTGGGGTAGGAAAGCTGGCTGCAAGTGTTTTGGATGGAGATAAAGTGACGGAGTATGCACAGACATTGGAAGAGGATGAGATTTATTTTCAGTGGAAAGAGAGATTGAATAATATAAAAGAAAGTATGGGGACGTATTATCTCTATGTTATGTATCCGATTACAGAGGAAAAGGTAATTTATATTTTGGAGGCGGAATTTACCGAGGAACAGAGGGAGAAGATTGCTGCTTCGGAAGGAATGTTGGGAGAGGAAGTAACTTCTTGGAATTCGTTTCAGGCAGCAAAAGAAGTGCTTCAGACAGGGCTTCCTAGTCAGTCGATAGAAGTGACGACTACTGTTCAGGTAGCGGATGTGGAAACATTGGGATCTGTTTATATTCCGGTAATTGATTCGAAGCAGCAGGTAGTAGCTGTAATTGGTGTGGATGTATTGATGTCGGATATTAGTGCCTATATTAAGAATACAACACAGTGGATGATTGGATCGATTGTTTTGGTTTGTTTTGTCAGCTTTGTCATTATGCTTTTTATTATTCGTTTTTCTGTTGTAAAGCCAATTAAGGTATTAGAAAAACATGCAGAGGAAATGGAAAACGGGATATTTGGAAATCAAATTGCTGTGCGGGGAAATGATGAGATTAGTGAAATTTCCAGAGTATTTAATCGGATGAATACCAGTATTGGAAAACATTTAAATGAAGTAGAAGTGATTAATAATGCTTATTCGAAATATGTTCCTTCGGAATTGTTTCGGATGCTGGGACGTAATGTGGTAACAGATGTAAAACTGGAAGATTATACAGATCGGGAGATGATGGTTGTTTCCTATCGGATTTGTAATTTTGATGAGATTGCTAAACAGATGGATGCTAAACAGATCTTTCGTTTTATCAATCATATTTTAAATCAGGCAATTCCGATTGTTACAGAGAGAAGGGGAATTGTTGAGAAATTTGAAGAGAGCGGATTTCGGGCATTTTATATTGAGGACTGTGAAGAAAGTCTGCGTTCTGCGATTGCAGTTTGTGACAGAATGAAAAGTTTTTATGAAACTTATAGTAAAGAAGCATTGGAAACGGTATTATTGGGATTTGGAATTTCCTATGGATCGGTGCGGTTAGGAATTGTCGGACATGATGAGCGGATGTCTGTGGTTTCATTGGCAAAGTATACGATAATGGCAGATTTTTTAAGAAGTATCTGCGAAAAATATTATGCATCTATTTTGATTACAGCAGATGCTGCTATGAAAATTGAGGGGTTTCAGGAACGATATCACAGCCGTTTTTTGGGATTTGTCTATCATTCTTATGCCCGGCGGGCGGAAAAAATTTATGATGTCTATGATGGAGATATCGAAAGTATAAAGCAGGCAAAGAGCCGGACAAAAAAGGAATTTGAACGTGGAGTAGAATTGTTTTGTATTCGGAAGTTTGCAGAGGCAAGGACACAGTTTATAGCAGTATTAAAGCAAAACGGCAGGGATGCAGCGGCTCGGGAGTATCTTTATCTTTGTAATCAGTATTATCAGATGGAAGGAGATACTTCTGTAGAGATTTATATAGAAAAGTATGAGTAAATAATATGCAGCAGAGATGATTATTAGATTGGGTGGAAGAATGAATATACGGGCTGGAATCGGATCATTAAAGTTATATAGGTATATGGTAAAGACAGGGGTAAAACCGGAACTGTTTCATCGGTTTCAAAGTATTCTTGAAACAGGTATGGATTTGTCGGAGATAGAGTATTTTATCGAACATGCCGAACGGGATTTGGGCTGTTATCGGGAAGACGAAAAAATTTTTAAGAGAATGGAGCGGATTTTTGCGTTTTGTGGGTCAAATTTAGTAACTGTTACGGTATTTGAGTTGGCATTGTTAGAATATATGGATTCATCTTTGGATGAGCTTTTAGAGATTTTGTTTCCCGGACACAAACAGGGGATTCGTCTGTTAGAAGCGGTAAAGATTCTTTATCCAAAAGAGGAATATTTTGACCATATAGCAGAGATTGTACCTTGTAAAAAGATATTGCCGCTGTTTTTATTAAGGGATCATGAAAATATAGAGGATCTTTTTTGTCATTATCGGGCAGATACTCGTTTGATTGCTTTTTTAAAAGGGATTGAAGATCAGTCTGTGTTTTTAAAAGGATCGGTAAAAGAGATCCAAAAAGAAACAGAGTTAGAGCCGATTTTTATTCATAAAGAGATAGCAGACAGTATAACTGATTTTGTTGGACAAAATTTTGAAAATGGATCGATTGTTTTGATTCGGGGAGAGAGAAACAGTGGAAAGCGGTTTTTAATTCAGCACTGTACAAAACGGGTTTCTAGGGATTTGCTTTTGGTTGATTTTTGGAGCTTTATGGAGGGGACAGAGAGCGAACTGCAATTAAAAAAAGAGGCTTTAATACGGGAAATGATGCTTTCACAGGCGATGCTTTGTATTTCTTGTATATCAAAACAGAATGAAGTGTTTTATAATCGGCTGATAGGTCTGCTTCAGGAAATTCTTTTTGTATTTGAAGAGTTTAAAAGAACGGATTCGATTTTTCTTACATCAGAAGAAAAGATTTCTTTGGGATTTGTTTTTGAGCAGCCAATATTAGATCTTACCGTGGAGAAATGTAGTTACTCTGATAATTTAAAAGTGTGGGATGGATTTGTCCGGCTTTATTTGCCCAGCCCTCTTTTTTGTACTTTGGAACTTGCCGATAAACTGCCGCTTCCGGTTGGGGTGATTCAAAAGGTTGTAAAAAAAATCTCTTTTATGCCGGAACAGTATACTGATGTTTCTAATGTGGTGCGTTTATGTTATAGCTTTTTAGAAACAGAAGAAGTGTCGAGTATGAAAAAAATTGTAACGCCGTATACCATGGATACGATAAAAATAGAAGCTTCTTCAAAACGGATTCTTCAGGATATCTGTAATCAGATTCGAAATCGGATGCAGGTATTTGATACTTGGAAGATGCGGCAGATGTACCCTTATGGCAGATGTGTTTCGGTACTGTTTACCGGACCGCCCGGAACGGGAAAGACTATGGCGGCATCTGTAATCGCCAATACCGTCAACTTGGAATTGTATCGTGTGGATTTGTCGCAGTTAGTGGACAAGTATATTGGAGAAACTGAAAAAAAGCTGGAGCATATTTTTTTACAGGCAGAGAGAAGTCATTGTATTTTATTTTTTGATGAGGCGGATTCTATTTTTGGAAAGAGAAGTGAGGTAAGTGATGCAAAAGATCGGTTTGCCAATACACAGGTAGCCTATCTGCTGCAGCGGATTGAGGAATATGATGGAATCGTGATTTTGGCTTCGAATTATCGGGAAAATATTGATAAGGCGTTTATACGGAGAATCAGTTATATTATAGAGTTTGTCAATCCTGATGCAAAGATACGCTATGAGATTTGGCGTTCACTTTTTATAGAACCTATGGAATATGAGGAGATTGATTTTGAATTTTTGGCAAGAAAATTTGAATTAAGTGGAGCGATGATAAAAAATATTGTGTTAAAAGCAGCTTTTTTTGCAGCTTCCGCAAAGGAGGCGATTACGATGCAGTGGGTATTGACAGCATTGATTCAGGAATATAGTAAATTAGGGAAAAAGATTCAAAAAGAAGAGTTAGAAGAGTATGCGTTTTGTATAGAAGAATAGGAGGCATGGCTTATGGGATTGGTTTACAGTAAAATACAGGAAAAAGAAGCAGATGATGCCCGCAGAAAATTTGCACAGAGTACGGATGTGGTAGGGGATATGAGCCGGGCATACGGAAATGATTTTTCTAAGGTCAATATTCATCATGATAAAAATGCAGATAACATTGCAAGCAGCTACGGGCATGACGCAGTTGCAGGGAAAAATGATATTTATTTTTCAGAGAGCAGCTATGATATGAGCGATGTGAAAAGCAGAGGTCTGCTGGCTCATGAACTGCACCATACTACACAGACGCAGGCAGGGACAGATGCGGTTCAGGGAGGCGATATTGAATTAAGCCAAGATGAGGTCAATAACAGCCGGTTTTATGGTGCAACCTTTGCACGTATGGGACAGATGATGGGGCTGCATGTGGATGTAGAGGGAAAAACAGGAAGCAGTAATGTGATGAAACAAAGTGTGGATAATCTAAATAAACGTATTGGTATTGACGGTAATGCATTTAAAAGGGGAACGTTAGAGCCGATTCGCAGAATGGTGTTTCAGGCAGTTTTTGAAAATGCACCTGCTTCGCAAGATTTAGAAGCAAAGGAATGGGGGCAGTGGTTAAAAGAACCAAGCCGTATGGGTGCTTTATTTATGCCAGAGCTAAATAGTGAAATATGTCGAAGAGATCGAAAATTAGATAAAGAGGATAAGCAGCCGGCATCTGAAAAAGAAACGATTCCATCAACCGAACAGGAAGAAAATGTAGAAAAGATAGATAATGAAAAAAAGAGAATTTATATTGGGGATGCAAAGCGAATGGATGATTTATCACATTGGATTAATAGTGGACAAAAGCGAACAGTGGGTGAAGAGGAATATGATATTTATTGGGGGCAGGAAGGTTATGGTGTAGATTCTGGAAATGAGGTAGAAGATAATTATCATACTTGGACGCCGGAGCTAAAGACGATTCATCAGAAAATTTTAAATAAGGAGGCTTATTCTACGGGAGAGGGGTATGAAGATTTTAAGAGAGCCGCACGAAAAAAATATTGGAATAAAAAGGATGAAAAGGCACAGGCATTTACTGATAAAGTAAAACAAGAAACAGGGCTTTGGGTTCAAATATCGGTGCAAAATCGATTTTTCCGTCTGACTAGTTTAATGGGATTAGATTTTTTTAAACAAAGAGGGAATACAGTGCAGTTTGCCAGAGATAATGATCAGAAGAATTTTACAGAGGGCAGAGTAAATCGGGTGATTACAGATTCTGAGTGGGCACATGCAAATCGTATGGGATATGTGGGGGAGAATGTGCATCAAGTGGGGAATCAGGATCGCTTTAAATTAAGGCAGACAAATTAGATGGGGGACGCCGAAAGCCGAAGGGAATGCTATTCCGGGCCCGCTTGCGCTTAGCATTTCCTACTTTTTATAGCGGACACATAAGACACTAAAATACAGCAATACAGCGTCTAAGTGCCAACGGGAAATGATGACCCTGCATAGCACTCCCTTCGGCTTTTGGCTGTGTATCCCGGAATGAAAAAGGTTAAGTGTTGATAGGAATTAACTGGTTTTTGAGTGGTGCTGTTACAAGAAATATGAAAATAAAGAAAGGGGAATGTAGATGGGTTATCGGGGGGATGTTCCGTATAAAGATAACGAGGAATACCTTCAGGAGCAGATGATTGGTTTGAATCGGTTTCTTTTTGAACGACTTGCTTGTTATAGTGAGGAGCAGGCTGTGCTTTTGAGAGAAAAAATGGAAGAGAGGATGCAGCAAAAAGAGCTTTGGAGAAAAAATAGTTATCAGAAGATATGGAAAGAGAATCAGGATCGGGTGGAACTTAGCTTGGAAATTGGCAGAACGTTATATTTGGAGCGGATTGTAAGATATTTTGAGGAAAAGGAGTTTTTTCAGCAGGTATTTTTGCTTAGTTTTTTATGGGAAATGGATTATTGGTATCGGCAGTGTTTTGAAATTTTATTGGGACGGGAAGTAAAGGCTCTTACTTTAAGAGATTTTATAACGGTATTTTTTATTGATGCAGGGACAGAACATGTAGAAGCATTTTATCGAATATCGGAAGATTTGGAAATTCTTAGGATTTTTTTTCCTGATTTTTCGGAAAGTGGGGATTTGTTTGGGCAGCCGATTCAGTGTGATGTTCGATTTTCGGACTATTTATTTGATACGGATTTTTTTTATTCGCAGGGAACAAGCCGTTTGGATGTTTCAGAACAGGACAAAGTGATCTTTGCAAGAGAAGAGGAAAAGAACCGTCTGCTTTTTACAATGGAGGAAGAAGTACCGATTTGTCTGCTCTATGGAGAGAAAGGAAGCGGAAAGAAGACATTGCTTGCAAAGACAGCACAGGAGAAAGAGGAGAAGCTGCTGCTTTGCAGGCTGCGGGATAAGACAGAAGAGTCTCTTTCTGTGATTTATACTCGGCTTCGCTATGCACTGCGGGATGCGATTGTGCGGGGTTTTTTGCTGGTGTTAGAAGGGATGGAGCAATTTGAGGAGAAAAAATTAAGAGAGATTCTTTCTTTTCTTCGAAAGGAAATTTATCCCTATGTCAGAGGGCTTTATCTGTTGTATGATAGGGAAGATTGTACGATAGAAAAAGAGGAGTTGTATTTGATTTCGTTTCATCCTCTGACAGAGAAAGAACGGCTTTTGGTATGGGAATATTATGCAAAGCTGCTGCCGCAGAATATAATGGTATCAAAAAAAGTAGTATTGAAAGAGTTTGCCAATCTGTTTGCGATAACGCCGGGACAGATTTGGCAGGTATGGAAGGATGCCTGTCTGGAAGCAAAAGACAGTGAGGATGGAATCACAGAAAAAATATTGTATCAGGTCTGCTATACGCAGTTAGGACATCCGCTTGGAGAAAAGGCGGTTTTAGTAAAGTCTGAATTTACCATGCAGAATTTAAAAATGGAGGAAAGCGAGAAGAAAGTATTGTTTGATATCTGTAATGGGATTCGCTGCAGAAATACGGTTATGAGAGAGTGGCAGTTTGAAAAGATAGTGCCCTATGGTGCAGGAATTACGGTTTTATTTGCCGGACCGCCCGGAACGGGAAAAACAATGGCGGCACAGGTGATTGCAAATGAACTTCATATGGAATTATATAAGATTGATTTATCGCAGGTTATTGATAAATATGTAGGAGAAACCGAAAAAAATATTCGCCGGATTTTCTCTCAGGCGAAAAAAAGTCATTCGATTTTATTTTTTGATGAGGGGGATTCTATTTTTCATAAACGGTTAGAAGCGACTGGTTCAAATGAACGCTTTGCCAATATAGAATCTTCTCTGCTTTTGCAGTGTATAGAGGAGTATGACGGAGCGGTAATTTTAGCAACGAATCATTTTAGTTCGATTGATCCGGCATTTATCCGAAGGTTTAAATATTATCTGCTGTTTCGGGAGCCAGATAAAAAAGTGCGTTACGAAATCTGGAGGGAGGTATTTCCAAAGGAAGCCCCTTTATCCGAAGAAGTGGATTTTCATGTTCTTGCTGATTTATTTGAATTGACCGGAGCAGAAATTAAAAATGTGGCATTGACTGCCGCCTATCTGGCAGCAGCAAGAGAGGATGAAATTTTATTATTGGATATTTTAACGGCAGTAAAAAGAGAGATGTATAAAAATAATTTAATTTTAACTCGGGAAAAACTAAAAAGTCTGGGTTATCTTTATGATGAACTTTGACGGAAGGGAGAGGCGATGGGAGAAAGTGAAAAGGTTGCTTATAATCCGCAGTTAAGAGGAAAACTTCAAGAAGCAGGAGAGGTTTACTTTAGTATCTATGTCCACAATGCAAAATCAAAATTAAAGACATCTGAGGATTGGAAGCAGGAGAGGAAGGATTTTTATGAACATTATAAAGAGGTAATAGAAGAAGCCATTTCCTATTATTATAAAAATGATAAATGGCAGTTTGGCAGTTTTGGAATGGTATTTGCCTCTTTTATGCTGAATTCCTATATTCAGGATAATAACTTGAATTATAATTTGACAACAGGAGAATCACGGGAAGAAAGGGAGAGAGTACTAGAAGAAAAGGGAGATAGTAAAACAGTAAAAGCGATAAAAAGAAGAAAACAGATAGCAAATGAGTTTGGAGAAGAATTGACACAAAAAAGTAAAGCAGCTCTTAGTAATAGTTCGCAATCGGATCAAAAGTATGATTTGCCGGAGGAAAACAGACAGAAATTAGTTCATGATAATCAAGAGGAGGATCATCTGAATGATGCACAGATGAAAGGACTGCATGATATTTCCGGCTGGCTCTACCGCAATGTAGATCATACAGGAATTTTAGGAAATTCTGCATATGATTTTGTAAATCTTTTTGTAAAAAAACAGCCTGCCCGTTTAAAATTGCTGGCTTATTATCTAGTAGAGAAAAAAAGGAGAAAAACACCCAATATTATGGATGTTTATGAATCGCAGACTTCTTATGTACCAAATTTAAAAGAATTTAAGAATCAGATGATTGCAACAAAATTTAAATTTTGGAAACGGATTGATGGTTCTTATATTTATTGGGATAAATTAGGAGAAAGTATGCGGATTGCTTTAAATGCACAGGGAATGGTAGCAAAACTTGCCAGTCTTGCCGAAATGGAACAAGTAGAAAGTCAGTCTGATACAGCAGAACAGGGCACACCAGAGGAAGCAGCACCACTTTCTGCAAAAGAGCAGCAAAGAAAAGAAGTAGCCAAAATCAGAAGGACTTATTATGCAAAAGTAGTTCGCTGTGGATTTGAATTAACAGATTTGCTTCAAAAAAAGGAAGAGGAAGAAGAGAAAGAAAAAAAGGAAGAATTAAGTAAGCAGATTCAGGATAAGCAAGCCGAAATTAAAAATTGTTATATCAATATGCGGGAAGCAGACAAAAAGCTGGTTGAGTTTGGAAAGGAAGACAATGCAGGCGAAGCAGAAATTCATGGAGAGCAAAGAATCAGCGCAGATAATACCAAAACTACCAAGGCAGCCGGTTATATTGGAATGGGTGCAACAGCCGTGGACTTTGCAGCAAAAGGATTTCAGCATTTCTCAAAGGTAGAAATGATTGGATGGGGGATTGCTCAGGCAGATGTAACGATTTTAAATAAAATTTCAACGGTATTAAGCAGTGCATCACTGTTGACCTCCTTTATTTCCACAGTTGTTACAGTTTGTGATTGGATGAATCACAGTGATCGGATGTCTGCTTCAGAATGTCTGGCAAAGACAGCAGATTTATTTGCTTCTTTGGCTTCTGCTGCAGAGAGTGGACACAGGATTGCTATGGCAGCAAAAGAATGGAGTACAATGGCGAATTTTACATTGGGTGCTACTTTAGAAGCAAATGCAACTTCTATGGGAGTGGTCAGTGCTGTTACAGGCGGAATTACTGCAGGAGTCGGGGCAACAAAAGCAGGAATCGGGTTGTACCGAGTGGCAAAAGTAAAGAGTACAGAAGAAAAATTAAAAGAACAGCGGGCAAATATGACAGAAAAGGACGCTGATACTGCAGAGGCAATTTTAGGTCTTCAGAAACGGATCGCAGCAGCACAGGCAACAGCAGGGGCTTTTCAGGCAGCAGCTGGTGTATTTCATATGGCAGGAGGAATTTTAAACGCTGCAGGAGTGACCTTAATGGTTGGAACAATGGTATCCATGGCAGGAACAGTAATTGGTCTTGCCGGAAGTTTTGTAAAGTTTATGTTAAATAAATCAAATATAAATCATACCATTGATACTTATTTGCAGGTAGAAAAATATTTGACACCAATCAAAGAAAGAATTCAGGAGAGGTATAACGATTTAAAAACACAAAGAGAGGCTCGTTCTAAAGAAAAATTAAGACTGCTGCAGGAAAATAAAAAGAGCGGCACAAAATTATCTGCAAAAGAAGAAAAACCAGAGCCAGAGTCAGAAGAAGAAAAAACTTTAAAGGCACAGATAAAAGGAATAAGTAATAGTTCTTTACGGGAACAGATTCGAGTACAGGCAGCGGCAATGGCAGGTTTTCCAAATAAAAATGGGTTTTATCAATATATTGTTGAAGGGTATGCTCAGTTTTTATATAATAAAGTATTTTATGAAAATGGAGAATTGATTCTTGCTGATAGTGATGAGGCAAAAAATCCAGATGCTCAGCGGAAACTTTATATCAGAATGTTACATAACTCTGGATTAAAGCCAGTTTATCCAGTAAAAAGGACGGATAAGCCAAAGCCTTCTTTACAAAATATAGTAAGGAAGTTGAGAATATAGAAGAGAGGACGCTAGAGGCGGTTGGCTCATTTTCTTTTTTTGCACACACTGCATGGAAGCAGCATGTGCAAAAAATTCTAGGTGTTTCTGCAGAAGTTTAAGACTTTCTAACCGTTCTCCGAAGTCGCAGACAAAGGAAACGAGCCAACCGCCTCTGGCGTCCTCCCCTTTGAAAAATTACTTGTCTTATGGAAGCTGGGCTATTTTTTTTAATTGTAAAGTGTGGTAAAATAGAATGGAGAAAAAGAAAGAGAGGAAAAGAATGAATGAATTAGAGGTATTAAAAAAATTGCAGGCAGAATTTGAACGGTATCAAGTACCTTGTATTTTAAGAAAGCCCGAAGAAGATTTAAAAGTAAATATTCCAATTTTGACAACACTGCACCGACCGATGGGAAGATCGCAGGAGGAAGTAATGGGAGAATACTATTTTTTCCCGATTTCGGTGAAAGAAAGTGAAGGATATTATTTTACAATTATGCTGACAATATCAGAAGAATTGACAGAAGAACTTTATACTGTATTTTCGGCTGTCAGTTCGATTCTTAATTTTTATCTTCCGTTTGGTGCATTTGTATTAAATCGACAGACACAGATACTTGCTTTTAAGCATACTGTAATTATTCCTGCTGTTTATGAGAATGAAGAGGCATATAAACTGGCCGATAAGGGAGTCGGAGGAGCTTTGGATGTTGTGGATCGCTATATTGATATTTTAGAAGATATAGAAAAGGGAAAGGCAACATTTCAGGATTTTCTTGAGATTATGTCAGAATTAAGCTGACGAAAGGATTAGTAATTGGGTAATAAAGGAGAAAAAGGATGAATCAACAGGAATACCAGAAACAAATTATAGAGTTTTATTCGAATGTAAAGGAGGTGTGGCCAAATGATGATAAATGGCATGTCTATACTCATACAACTATTTCTGACTTTGTAAAGCGGCATATTGAGAAAATAGAAGGGTTTGAAAAGCTGAAAATATTGAACTGTGGTTCTGGCGGAATGACATATGGACTTACTTGTGATATGTATCATATGGATATTGTAGAAAATAAAATCTGTCATTTTCCACATTGGAAAGTGGCGAGTGCAGAACAAATTCCATTTTTAGATGAGGAGTTTGATATTGTAATCTGTGTTGGAACAGTGATTAATTACTGTGACGCCGCATCGGTTATAAAGGAATTGGCAAGAGTTCTAAAAAAAGGCGGTATTCTATATTTGGAATTTGAAGCAAGTGGAAGCGTTGAGTATATTTTTTCAAAATCTTATTTTAAAGATAAGGGCTTGGTAAAATCAAAGTATTTTGGCAAAGAGCATATTTTTTGGCTTTATTCTTATCGCTATATCAGAAAATTGTTAAGGGCATATAAAATTGAAATTACAGAAAAACAATATATGCATATTTTAAGTACATTTGTCTATCGTTTGATTCCGATAGAGAATTTTGCGGGGAGGTTTGGTATATTTGATAAGTATCTGCAAAATAGTACTTTAAAAAAACATGCGGCTAATATTGTATTTGAAGCAGTAAAAGAAGGGTAAAGGGTATTTATGAAACATACATATAGGAAAAATGTATATGTAAAGCAGATTCGATTGGTTCTGGTTTTATTATGCTGTATTGTGCTTGCCGTAAATGCAGGTTTTTTGGCAAAAACCAATATTATAAAGAATCAGGAAACCTTTCATTGTCCCTCCTATATGCTGATAGGAGAGAATAAAAATCGATATATTATTAATAATTCTACAACACAGATTTTGGTATTAGATCAGGATAACCGTTATCTTTTTCAGATTGATGGTGGGAGTACGAGGCAGAAAGCTTTTAATTTTGCCAATAATATTGCGGTAGATTCGGAAGGAAATATTTATGTAACAGATGTTTCGTTTAATGATAATTATGACAGAGATAAAAAAGTAAAACTATTAAAATATAATGCAAAAGGAAAGTTAGACTCTATTTTATATGAATATGAGTATACAAAGGAAGAGGAATTGACAATTCATTCTGCATTTATGAGTGTATCTTTTTATAATAGCCGATTTTATTTTGCACAAAGAGAAAAAGACAGTATTGCGGTCTATTCGATTGCAGTAGATGGTTCAGAACAGATGCCGACAGAAGAAAGGCGTATCGAATATGCCAATGCACAGCTTTTAGTAGCTTCGATTGCGATTGTTCCAGAAAAGGATTTGCTTTATTTTGTAGATAAAAAAGGAGATATTTATTTTGCAGACAATCACACCGATGAGATTTTGCTTGTCTATGACGGAGGAAACTATCATCCTGACTATCAGTTCTATGATGTGCCAAATGATATTGCTGTTACAGAGGATGGAAACTATTTGTACTATACTGATATTGGGCTAAGGCAGATATGGGGAATTTCTTTGGAAACAGGAGAAAGGTTTTTGATCTATCAGCCGGAAGAAGGAACATTGGACGAACAGCCGATTTTTTATCGGTTAAGTTTGGTAGAGGGAAACAGCCAGCAGGTTTCTTTCTGTGATTCAAACGGAAATGATATCTATATCTATAATTCAGAAGGAATAAAGATCTTTCAGGAAAACCATTTTGTATATAGCAGAGAAGTTTTTATAAAATATATTGCACTTTTACTTTTAGGTTTATTTGTAATTAAAAATATAATTGACAAATTAAAGGAAATTGTATTAAAAACTATGGCAGGAAGCAATGCCGAACGCTTTAAAACAAATCTGCTGGTATTGGTTGCGGTAATAACCGTATTTATTACAACGGCATCCTATGTGATATCAAATTTAAATGCCCGTTATACCGAAAATGTGCTGCAAAGCCTGTATTCTATGTCTAGGCTTACGGCAGATATGATCAATGGCGATTTATTAGAAACGATTTTAGAACCAGATGATTACTTAAATGAAGATTATATGGCAATTCGAAGCCAAATACAGAGTGCATTTGAAAAGTCCTATATTAATTCTTATGAGTTTACAAGTGAATCAGACAGTACGCTTTACTGTGTTTTATATCGGATGCAGAATCATGTGGTCTATTATACAATGCATTTAAGCGATGATTCCGGTGTAGTTTATCCTGATACAATGACATTTGAAGAGTCGGACTATAAGTATATCGAGGATACCGGAGAAACCATTATTTTTAGTGAGATTTCTACCGGAGAAGGAGAATGGATGTATGCATCTGCACCGGTCTATAATTCAAAAGGAGAAATGATTGCAGTTTGTGAAGTCGGAAGAAACCGGACTTCCTATAATCAGGCAAATCAAAATATGCTGATTGAATTGGCAATTAAAGTAACTTCTTTGGCAGTAATTGTCTTTTTATTTATGTCGGAAGTAATTGCTTTAATTTCTGTATTTGAAAAAAAAGGAAAAGAACAAAAAAGGGAAGAAAACAGTGTAGAATTTGTAAGAACATTTGCATTTATAATGTATATGGCAGATAATTTTACCTGTGTACTGATTCCTCTGATGTCAGAGGCTTTATATGATCCTTCTCTGCCGATTGCAGAAAATATTGCGATTGCGCTGCCTTCTGGTGCACAGTCTTTTGCAGCAGCAATTACAGGATTTGTGATTGCAGGCGTTATGAAAAAAATCGGAAACCGAAAATCCTTTTTATGTGGAATCATATTTCATATGGTTGGACTGCTGCTTTGTGGATTATCCGGTAATTTATATTTCTTTACAATATCCATGTTTATTGTTGGAATTGGAATGGGTATTAATGTAGTTTGTCTAAGTACCTATGTAATTTCTAGAGAAAGTGAAGAAGACTCATTAAAAGGCTTTTCTCTAATTACAACCGGCACTTTTGCAGGAACAAACTGCGGAATTATTATCGGAACTTTAATTACAGAACAGTATGGTTATTCTACAATATTCTTTATTTCAGCATTGATGGCAGGACTGCTTCTTTTGTTTGTATGGATGATTTATAAAAAAGATACAGTGATAGCTGAGAAAGAAAAAGAAACAAAGAAAATTAATTTATGGGCATTTCTGCGTAATCGATTGACATGGGGTTACTTTTTATTTGCTATGCTGCCTTATTATATTTTTGCTTCCTTTGTTTACTACTTTATGCCGCTTTATGCTGAGCAGGAAGGGGTATCAGAGGCAAATATTGGTGTTATTACTTTGGTTTATGGAGTGATGACAGCATATCTGACTTCTTTAACAATGGAGAAAATTACAAAACGGGTGGGGTCAAGATTTGCAATTATGATAGCATCATTGGTTACGATAGCATCACTGGTTTTGTTTATCTTTAAACCTTCGGTTTCAACGATTATTTTGGTGGTACTGGTAATGGGAATTGCGGATAGTTTCGGGTATTCTGCTCTATCTTCCTATTTTTCAGAAATACCGGCAGTTAAACAGTATGGGGAGGAAAACGCACTTGGAATCAGCGGGGTAGTTGAGGGAGTTTCTTCTACAATCGCACCTTTTATTTTTGCTACTGCACTTTTGGCAGGGATACAGATGGGAATGATTTTAATTTCGATTGGATTTGGAATTTGCGTAGTAATGTTTTTTCTTACTTCCTTTAGAGAGAAAAGAGAAAAAAATGATGGATAGAAAAGTTTTTTCTTGGGGGGACGCCAGATTCGAAAACAGTGGGCAGTCTGCTGTTCCGGTTTCCAAAAAGTAAGAAGTTCTAAGAC
>CAJUGZ010000070.1 GCA_910585855.1 uncultured Lachnospiraceae bacterium
TCCATGCAGGGTATGCAAAAAAAGGGGCGTGTTTAGCCCGGAGGATAGGGAAGAGAATGATTTATAGCTGACAAAATCTTTCCTTACGCCTGTTTCGTTTCGGTTGTGATGAGGGCGAATTGCGCCCCGGTTCGTCCGGTTGAAAAAACCGAAAGCAGAAGCCCTAGACTTTCTTACCGTTTGGAGCGGAGCAGGCAAAGGACAGGAGCAAATCACCTCTGGCGTCCGGTGAAAGCCAACCTATCAAAGCCTAATGTTCTATCTTTTGTACTTTTCCATCTTCAAAAATAAGATGACTTGTATATAGTTTTCGGGTTTCTTTCCGTTCTACATGTGATACCACAATTACAGTTTTTGTCGGATCGGTAAGAAGATATTCTTCTGTTTCTATAAAAGAGTCCTGATCCAAAGCACTATACGGCTCATCAAAAATCAATACATTTCGTCCTGAATAAAAAGCCCTTGCCAATTCTACTTTTTGTTTTTCTCCACCAGAAAGTTTTTGCTGCAGATAACTTACTTTTTTATCATCTTCTACAAATAAACATACTTTTTGTTTTATTTTCTGGTAAACTTCTTCCTCTTCTTTCAAATCCAAAAGAATATTTTCTTTTACTGTTCCATCAAATATAAACGGATTTTGCGGTATATAGGCAATTTGATTAAGCATTGTTTCTTTCTCTAAAGTTTCTTTTTCATTGGACCATTCTACGAATCCTTTATAATTCTCATTTAATCCAAGCAGAATTTTTAACAGTGTTGTTTTTCCTGAACCGTTTTTTCCTGTAATCAGCAATTTTTCTCCTGGAGCAATAGTAAAATCTATTCCTTCTAAAATGGTTCTTTCTCCTAATTTACAATTTTGGATATAACAGTGACATCCCATTTTACTTTCTGTTTTTTGTGAATATTCTTTGGTTTCCAAGGTGAAATTCTCCATTTTCTTCTGTGGAAGCAGGATTGACTGATTAGACAGTTCATATTGTTCGGAGAGATTTTTTCGTATTTTCCTACAGCTAAAAACGGCTATTCCTGTTTGAATGGCATCTACCAGGCAATAGGTCATAGAAGAAGAAAGCTGTAAAAATGCCATCACCCATCCTAATGTCAATTTCCCCTGGCTTACCAGATAAAACCCACCCAAACTGGTAATCTCGCCTGCCAATCGGTTCATATTTTGACCAGATATAAAATTTGCTGCCATTTGTGTTCTTTTTTTTGAACCTAATACGGCAATCTTTGAGATCCATTCCTTGTGCTGTCCAAATATGACTTCCAATAAAGAATAATGGCGAATGGTTTCTTTTCCTTTTTTTACTTCTGATAAAAATTTTGTATAGCCTTCTTTTTTTTGTAAAATTTCTTCTTTTGTTTTACCAATTTTGTCTACCTGCCGAATACTTGACAAAATTGGCATGAGCATCACAATAAAACAAAACAGCCCATAATAAATATTAACAGAAAAAGTAACCGTAAATGCAAGTAAAACTTCTACCAAGCAAATAAGACCATGAATTGCTGCATAATAAAATTCATCGTCTAACATAGGGATATCATGATTGATTATACTTCCTAAACTTTTTCTTTCATATAAAAATTTTTTATTATGGACATAACTTTTATAGACTTGTTTCTTTAAACGATATGCTGCTTCTTTTGCAAAAAAGACTTGATGGATGGTATTAAGCCCTCCAATTATCCCCGTTAAACCCAAATAAAAAATAAATATCATTCCCCATCGCAGAGCCATGGACAAATCCATTGGCAAAGCATCCCATATTCGCTGCTGCAGCAAAGCACTGATCATATTTTCTGCTCCAATTAATGGAGTAGTCAACAAAAGCCACAGGATTCTAACAGAAAGGCTTTTTTGTTTCTTTGTTTTATTTTCTTTCATTTTCTTCTTCACCTTTCTCTTCCCATAAATTTTTGACAAATGGTTCATTTTGTACTTGCTGTGGTGTTCCTGACTGAATGATTCTGCCGTCTTTCATTAAAATTATTTTGTCAAATAAAAAATAATTTTCTTTTGCAATCTGATGCACAACTTCAAGAAAAGTCAAATCAGGATTTTGCAGCAATTTTCGCTCTATTTGAAAATGATGTTTTGCATCGACTGCACTAAATGCTTCATCAAATACTAAAATACTGCGGTTTGACGCCACCGCCCGGGCAATCGCAATGCGCTGCATCTGACCGCCGGAAAGTTTTAATGCCTCTTTTTGCTCTATTATTTCTTCTAAATCACATAGCGAAACAGCATTTTGCATGATTGTATCGGGCAATTTTTGAAAACAGCCAATATTGTCTTTTACGCTTCCTGAAAGTAAAAAAAAGTTCTGATCGACAGAAGCGAAAACAGAAGAAATGCTTTCCCATGAAGATGCTGAACAATCTGTTCCATCTATCCAAATGCTACCCTGCTGATAGCCGTAATAGCCTAACAAATATTTTAACAATGTTGATTTTCCGCATCCATTTGGTCCTAAAAGCAATACTTTTTCTCCTTTTTTTATCGAAAAAGTAATCGGCTTTAAAATTTCTTTTTCTTGAATAAAAAAAGAATTTATATGTAATTCCAGACCATGATTCATCTGCAGTTTTTGATGATTCTCTATGGATTTTGTTTCCTGTGGGGAAGAATACGAAACACAATTATTCTGTTTTAAAAGACTCGAAATCTTTTCTGCCGTTTTTTGTACAGAATGTACTTGAAACCATGCTGGCATGATTTGACGAATCGGTTTAAATAAATAATTCGAAAGCTGTACAATCAACATAATTTGCGATACTGTCAGCAGATTGGCAAGTATAAAAAAATTTCCACCCAATGTACAAATAGGAAGACTAAAACGTAAAAAAATAATGGTAATCAGACTTATCTTTTCCTTATGCCATCGAAGCTGTCCCTGTGCCATATATAAATCTTCTGCATATTGATGAAACTGGTTTTCCATTCTTTCCTGCTGCTGATACATCAAAATAGTTTCATATCCCGATTCTGTCTGTTCCAAAAAAGTAAGCTGTTTCTCCTGCTGTTCACTGTTTTGTGCCTGATAAAACATTCCTTTTTTCCGGCTTTTTGCATTAACGGCTGCTATCAAAAGAGAAAGCAGCAAAAGAGAAACTGCTACTGCAGGGTTTATATAAAAAATAATCCCAAATGCGATACAATAAAATACAACTTGCTCAATTAAATCAATTCCTCCTAAAAACAAATCTTCTTCTATTTTTTCTGCATCATTTAGTAAAACAGAACTATCTACCGCTATTTCTCTGTTTCTTACCATTACTTCTAACAAATCCGCCTTTAAATTTTTCCCCGCCTGATGAATCGAATCGTATAATGCCTTTTGATGATAAATAGCTGCTTTCCTTAAAAATAAATACAAAAACATCATCAGCAATACAAATCCTGCTACTTGATAAAGGTTTAATTGATGCTCTGCAACATAAATACCGCAATATAAACCAACTGCGGGAAGCATGGCATTAATATAATACAGTGGAAGTGTTATGATATATCGAAAAAATTGAAACGCAGATCGATATCTGCAGAAAAAATAATACATGTTATTCTCCTTTATTATCTTTCAGTTCATTGACCATCTCTTGTTTTAACTCCCCTAAAAAACAAAAATAAGGGCTTGGGATCTCAAAACTTCCCATTTCTTGATAAAATACACCTGGACAATAAGAACAAAATGGTTTTTTTTCACATTTACTGCATGTACAATTCTTTTTCAAATCCTCAAAATAAGCAATCCAATCCATACGTTCCTTCGACTGTAAAATATCACTAAATTTATTTTGGAAAACATTTCCAAAAACAATATGATGCATCATTTCACATGGATTTACAACTCCATCTGGTGATATTCGAAATCGACATACACCCGCATTACATAAACTGCCTGCTAAGGACAAATTTGCCTGTCGATAAATCTTTTTTAGTTTCTCCTTCTCTTTCACTCTAAACTCAATCGGTTTCCGATTTCCTTGGGCTGTTGGTGTAATTGCTGTAGTAACACCTACAGAGATTGATTTCGACTGCAATTCTTGAAAAATTTCTAAAAAGCTGTCACAATTTTCTTCTGTTATTGCATAAGCAGCCCTTCCAAGTCCTTTTTCTTTTTGTAAATATGATAATACCTCATTTACTTTTCGAAAAGCCCCTTGTTTCTTAACAAAAGAATCATGTTCCTGTTCTTTTCCATATAATGATAATTGAATATCATATAAAGGAATATCTTTTATTTCTTCTAATAACTTTTCTGTCAATAATAGCCCGTTTGTTAACAAAGTAATCAATAAATTCTTACTGGCTGCATATTTTAAAATTTCTATTAAATCTGGATGTAAAGCCGCTTCTCCTCCTGTAAAAAATACATTTACTGTATTCAGTTTTTCTAAATCATCCAACACTTCAAAAACTTTTTCTTTATCTATCAACTTCTTAGTTTCTGTTAAACTGTCTTGAATATAACAATGAGGACATCTTAAATTACAATTATAGGTAAGTTCAATAAAAACATTATACGGCGACTGGCGCTGATAACAAGAATCAACAATCTTTTGTCGAATAGATTCCTGCTCTTTCCATTCATGATCTGTTTTGAATACTTTATCTTTTGTAGCTTTAGTTAATGTTACCATAAAATCATTTACATCCTTTATTAAAATATCCTTTGAAACAGAATATTTTTTTGATAAATAATCAATCGTTTCTTCTGTATTATGTTCCATACTATACTCACAAATCTCTTTTCCCACTGTATTTGTAAGAAAGATATATTTATTTACATGATTTCCAACTGGAAATATTGCATATTCATTTTTATCCAATTCAAAAATTTTATAATTCATAAAAGACATTCTTTTTCCTCACTTTATCAAATAGTTTTTTTAACATATTATAGTTTCTTTACTATGACGAGGTGCATATTTATAGCATATTTATCTATAATCTACACCTCGTCCTTACACCCTAAATTCCCTTTTAATAAAATCACCTTTTTAACTATAGAAAACTATTCACTTATAAGTTTAAAAAATATATACTAATCTTTTAATAGAATTCCTTCAATAGTTTCTATAAAATTAAAATATCAACCTATGTATACAATTAGCAACGCTCAGTGCAATAATCCATAATATCCGAATTTGCAATAGTTGATAAATCCTCTACATAAATAACTGGTTTTTCATATGTCATCTTGTCTGCCTCCTTTCAAATTTTATTGTGGTATATACCAAATCTATTATCAACGTATAAAACGCTAATAACCAACTTTTCCTATTTTCTCTGACACTATAAATTCAATAAAACCCTTTTCTCCCTATAATAAATACTGTTATTAAACCACATAATGTCTAATCCATAAAATTTAATAATTACGTTTACTTAAGTATAACTGCTAATTATCACTTTATTTTACCACGTTTTTTCTCAAAGTCTATAACAAAAGTGGCACATTTATTTTAAATAATAAAAAAATGTGCCACTTTTGTTATAGACTTTTCCTCATTTTCTCTATACAATAAATTAATTATAATATTAACTATGAAAAAGGAGATCAGCTATGAAAATCAAAAAAACACTTACAAAATACTTATGTACACTATTACTCTGCTCCACTATACTAATTCCAAAAATTCCTGTTACAAATCAACCTTCCACACCAGCTGAAACGGTTACTCCTTATTCTGATGCACCTAACCCTACTTTTAAAAATTAAACACTCTTTCCATATAATTCTTTCATATGTTTTTTAATGTGTTCCTGAATTTCTTTACCTAAAAATAAATTCAAATAATAGGAAGCCTTAATATAATCAAGGCTTTCCTGTTTATCAACTTCTCTATCTTCCCATAAATGTTCCATATTCCAACCTTTATCATATAATACTATAACAGCATTTCCTATTTGTTTAAAAGTAAATTCCTGTTGTATACACATATCTGCTAATTGCGATGCTTCTTTATATTTTCCAATATTCCCTAAAAGATTTCCCAAATTTCGCAAAGTTAGTTGATATCCTGCTTGATAATACCCCAGTGAAAAATGTTGTCTTTCATAAAACTCTTTTACTATTTTCAACAGTTCAATTACATATTCTATTTTTCCAACACTTTCACATGCATAAGACATCATATTAATACACATTACTTCTGTTCTTGTAAAATGCCACTCTTTCCATCTTTCTTCGTTCTCTGGCATAGTTAAATGCAATGCTTTCTCCGCTAATATATAAAGCTCTTGTGCGGTCTTTTTTCCTAATGCAAATTGCACAGTACTTAAACTACTTAAAAAATATTGTTCTGCAAATATATTTTCTGCTTGTATATTTTTTTCTAATTCCTCCAGCAGTTTTTCTGCTTCCTCAAAATTTCCAAGATAAGTCAAATCACTAATCTGTGAAGTAATCTGATGATACTCTGGATTCCCAATCTGTGCCGTTAAAGTACAATTTTCTCCAGACCACTTCACTTTTTCTAATAACTCTATCAAATCCTTTCTTTTCGGATAAGATTTTCCATTTTCAATTCTTGATACTGTCACACAACTACAAATACCTTCTCCAAGTTCCTGTTGTGTCAATCCCATTCCAATCCTGCGACCTTTTATAATATCCTGACACAAATAAATTTCACTCATTCCAAAAGAAATATCCCAAACCCATTTCTTTTGCTTCACCTTATAGTTCTGATAACACCAATCCAATGCTTCACAAATTCCATCAATATCGGATATCTGTTTTTGTATCTCCTTTGGCATAACTGCTGTTTTCTCTCCAAACCTTTCTTTTAATAACTCCTGATAAATTTTCAACAGTTCTGCTAAATATAAAACAAATGCCTGTTTTCTTAATAAATGAATTGTCTGTATCGTTCTTTTCCATGCCTGCTCTGTTTTTCCATTCTTTCTTAACAATCGAATCAATCGAACTGCAATCTGTGGATACCATTCTACTCGATCCGACTCTTCTACACGCTTTTCCATATAAACAAGCAGTTCCTGATATCCTTCTATCACCTCCTTTTCTTTTTCCTGTTCCTCCAAAAGACGCATATAAAGCAAAGCAAGTGATAATTCAAAATAACTCAGCCTCTGTCCTCTTATCCTTAAAATACTTTTTCCGTTTTTCGTTAAATTCCATGTTGCTAAAATATCTTCTAACAACTCTGTTCTATCTCCTCCATTCTTCCATTTCAACACAATTTCCACTAAATTACAAAATTGCGCATATAATATAGTTTTTCCCTTCGTCTGTTCCCGATATGTTTGAATTTGCTGATAAGCCTCTTTTTCTTGATTTGCATCTACTAAATCCACAATTTTTTCTTTTGCTGCTACAAAATTTTTTTCTTGTTCATCTAAGATATAAGAAAATTTCTTAGCCGATACTCCTATTCTCTGTAAAATAGAATCAGCAAGAATTTTATCACAAGCACGCTCACCTTTTTCTATTCTCTGTAAATAAACACGATCGCAAATCCCCTCACATAACTGTTCTGATGATAGATTTATCCTCTTACGCTCATAAGCAATAATTCTCCCATATTCGTTTTCTCTTCGCATCCTTATATCCCCTTTACTTTTTGTACTTTCTCTTTAAAAAATATTTTCCATTTTTAAACTCTACCATTTGTTCAAACTTATAACCAGTTGGAACTTCTTTTTTCCTTGTATCCGCTTTTGCAAATCCATAAAGACTATGCTGCTCACATTTAGTATAACACTCCAAAAGCGTAAATTCAGTGTAACGAACACCTACATACTGTATTACTCGTTCTAGTGAGCAGATACCATTTTCTCCTCCTTTGCTCTTTCTTTATTTTAATTTCATTGTAACATATATACATTTTTTAATTCAATAAGTCTTTTAACTTTTCTAAAAATCTACTTTATCTGCTGCACTGGAAGAACAGGATAATTCGGATTGGAATAAAATTCTTTTTTACTTTCATTCTCTATTACTGTAATCGGAAGATCAATAAAACTCCATTGAAGTTCTCCTCCTGCTTCCATATAGTATCCAAAATGATAACGAATCAGATAATTTCCTGCTTCCTGAATGTAATACACTCTAGGTTCGAAATAAAATGCTCCTCTATAAGTTTCTGGCTCATACATACCAATTAAAACAGATCCCGTCTGATAAAAATCGGTTTCCTCTCCTGTATCTAAATTAATCAAATCTATTCCAACCGGCATACGAAAATAATAATAATCCCATGGAAACCAGCCGTTTTCTAACCAATCATATTTTGCCCATGTTTGTAAACGTTCCCCCGTTTTATAAACCGTTTTCTCCATCCTTGCATAAAAAACAACTCGATCCTCTACTATATATTCCTCTTCCATTGGCTCAGAATCCCCAGACAATACTTTCATCTTTTTCTTACATTCCACAACAACAGGTTCTGTTTTACATGTTTCATCCATATAATAAAAAAACTTCGCATAAAATTCATACTCTCCCGCTGGAAGAGTAAGACCCGTTGACCAATTCGTAATTAATCTTTCCACTACTGGTTCAGCTGTTTCATCCACTTTTATTACTGTTTCATAATCAATAATTCCGGTTGCCAACATATAGCGATATGCATTATATCCCGTCATATCTTTCTTAATTATACCGTTCGATGCCAATTCATACTGATGGAAATTCCCATCTCCATTTGCTGTAACACAAAATCCTTGCTCAGATCGAATCTCTATCGCAAAAGAATCATATTGATAATAAACCGAATTATTTCCTTTGTTCTCCACCTCTATCTCATAGCAAATAAAATCTCCCTCCAAGTAAGATTTCTGATCAAAATTTATTTTCAAAACCACACCTTCTTCTTTCCAATTTTGATAAAATAAAAGAAAAACAACAAAGAACCCTGCCATTAAAAAAATAAAAACTTGCCTTTTTCTCATTTTATATTTTCTCCTTATAACTTTTTTGCATAAAATAAACATAGCCTATACATACTGTACACACCTACTATAATCCCCCACTATACATTGCTCTGCAAAGAAACTGAAACTGTGCTTTTACATTCCGGTACAGATATACAGCCAAAATCAAAAGGAATGTCTGCGCAGGGTCATCATTTCCCGTTGGCACTTAGACGCTGTATTTTAGCGTCTTAGTGTCCGCTACGAGGAAATGCTAAGCGAGAGCGGACCCAGAGCAGATTTTCCTTTTGATTTTAGCGTCCCCCTCATTCAATATTAAAAGAAAAATTGTAAACCAATGTTAATAATAAAATACTGCTAAATCAAGGAACTAATATAAAATAAAATTATATTTCATATTTTTAAACCTCAATTTAACAGTATAAATAATCGCTTACCGTGCCCACCTTATAGGATAATTATAATATAATCTATCTACATTTTAAAAATACTCTTGCACTTCCTCCTCACTTAAAGAATATTTTTTCATAATAAGTGTTTTTATCACTTCTTTCTCATAGCCAAGTTCTTGAAGCATTTCAATCATCTGTTGTATTCCCCGTTTAAGTCCCTGTGCAATTCCTTGCTTAATTCCTCTCTCAATTCCTTGCTCAATTCCTTGTTCAATTCCTTGTTCAATTCCTTGTTCAATTCCTCTCTCAATCCCTTGTTTCATTCCTTTCTGAATTCCCTGCTGCATCCCATATTCTTCTGCTTTTCTTTTAATTTCCATAATTTCCGGCTCCATAAATTCCAGTAATGCCTGACACATATTCTCATCTCCTCTAATTTCTTCTAAAATTTGCTTATTTGCCTTTACACTTACTTCTAATAAAGAATCTGCAAATTCTCTTTCCTGCTTCTTTTTTAACTGCTGCACTTGTTCTAATAAAGTCCTCATCTCTTGTTCTTTCATTTTTTCAGTTAATGCTTTTAACCAAATATGCGTTTCTTTATCTAATTCTTTTGTTACAATAATCTGAATTGGAAATAATAATTGGTCTAAAATATAATAAATCCCATGATACTTCTCTTCTACAACAACTCCTTCCTGCTTAAAATAACGAAACAATGCATTTGGCTTAGCTTCTCGAACAAGAGATATGGTCAGCTCTTTTGCCTCTCTTTTGTTTACTGTTTCTCCATAAGACTTATAAAGCGCAGCATATGCAATCGTTTTATAAACTACATCAATATCCAATTTATCTCTTGGTGATTTATACTCCATAAGATTATACTTTCGAAAAATCTTTCCTATCTCATTTTGAATTGGATTTGATGTTTCTTTTTTTATTACCAGCAAATCTACTAAAAGAGGTTTCATATTTAAATTATATTCTTTTTCAAAGATTAATTCCTCCCAATTTTCCACCAATTCTAAATTCATTGCTGCCACAAAACCGGGATGCCACTGAATCAAAGTATCTTCCATTTTCTCCTCCTTTGTCCTTTTCTTATTTTAATTCTATTATAACATATTTCTTTTTTTTTACAATAAAAAAATATCTTCTTTTTTAAGCTGAATTAAATAAAATAAACAGCGACAGTATATTTTATACTGTCGCTTTAAAAGTTTCACTTAATTCATTTAAATTGCCTTATTTTAATTATCTATTTTATTCTTTCTACGCAAGCATCCCTGCCAAAACCTGATTAACCAATTTTCCATCTGCCTTTCCTTTTACCTTTGGCATCA
The DNA here is from genome assembly GCA_910585855.1 of uncultured Lachnospiraceae bacterium. Classification (GTDB taxonomy): domain Bacteria; phylum Bacillota; class Clostridia; order Lachnospirales; family Lachnospiraceae; genus MGBC114844. Next base: position 10,650 of record CAJUGZ010000070.1, read on the forward strand.
GAACTTTCATAATCTTTCCTTTATCCGAAGCAGCAGGCTGATCAATTTCAAGTTCTTTCAATACTTCTTTTATAACTTCCTGAATTTCTGCTTCCCCCATCATCTTTGGTGCAAACTCTTCAAATACAGAAATCCGAAACTTACACTCCTCTATAATATCTGTCCGATCCTCGGGTGTCAGTTCCAATGTTTCCTTTACCGATTTTATCTCTTTTAATACAACCGCATCCTCTTCCTCTGCGGTCAAATCCTCTCTCTTATCAATCGCTTTATTTTTTAAAGCCGTCAAAAGTGCAGACAGAGCATCTTTTCTATCCTTTTGCCGCTCTTTCATTGCCTGCATCATCTGAGTCCGAACTTCATCAATTCTAGACATCCTAATGATCTCCCTTCTGCTTTTTTATTCCTCATATCCATTTGGATTATTCTTCTGCCATCTCCAAGAATCTTCACACATTTCTAATACATCACGTTCTGCCTTCCATCCAAGTTCTTTCTCTGCCTTTGAAGCATCCGCATAACAAGTCGCAATATCTCCGGCTCTTCTGCCTTTTATCACATAAGGAATCGTTACCCCGCTTGCTTTTTCAAAATTCTTTACAATATCCAATACACTGTATCCCACACCTGTTCCTAAATTATAAATACAAAGCCCAGCACCTTCTTCAATCTTCTTTAAAGCCTTTACATGTCCGATTGCCAAATCCACCACATGAATATAATCTCGAACACCTGTTCCATCCGGTGTATCATAATCATTTCCAAATACACTCAATTCCTTTAATTTTCCAACTGCTACCTGAGTGATATAAGGCATTAAATTGTTTGGTATTCCATTTGGATTCTCTCCCATTGTTCCGCTTTTATGCGCTCCAATCGGATTAAAATAACGAAGCAAAATTACATTCCACTCCGGATCTGCCTTCTGCATATCCGTTAAAATCTGCTCTAACATTGATTTTGTCCAGCCATATGGATTAGTACACTGCCCCTTTGGACACTCCTCTGTAATCGGAATAAATGCCGGATTTCCATAAACCGTAGCTGAAGAAGAAAAAATAATATTCTTTACATGATGTCTGCGCATCACATCTACCAATGTAAGCGTTCCTGCAATATTATTCTGATAATATTCCCAAGGCCTCTGCACCGATTCTCCAACTGCCTTTAACCCGGCAAAATGAATACAAGAATCAATCTTTTCTTTTGAAAACACCTCTTCTAATCCATCCCGATCCAAAATATCTACCTTATAAAATGTGACCGGTTTTCCAGTAATCGCCTCTACCCGTTTCAATGCCTTTTCGCTTGCATTTGAAAGATTATCCACTACTACCACATCATATCCTGCCTGCTGCAATTCTACTACGGTATGAGTACCAATATATCCAGCTCCTCCTGTTACTAATACTGCCATAAATCTATTCCTACCTTTCTCTCTATAATCAAAAAATGCCATAAAAGCATCCTCTGTCCAATTAATCTCTTTTTACCTGTTCCCGATATTCTCTAGGACTAATCCCATACCTTTTGCGAAATGCCCGATAAAAATAACTGCTATTATCATATCCCACTGCCAAGATAATATCCGAAACCGAAAGCTGTGTTTCTGCTAAAAGCTGTTCTGCTTTATTCATCCGCTTCCGAAGTAAAAGTTCCTTAAAAGAATTCCCCGTATTCCTCCTAATAATCCGACTATAATAATACAAAGACTCTCCCATCTGCCTTGCCAATTCCGTAAGATTTGCATTTCGATAATCTTCTTCAATCAAACGCAATGCTGCCATAACCAATCGATTTTCTCTCTGATTTTCTTTATTTTGTACAATCTTATCGGTATAGTTCATTAAATTTAAAAACAAAAGCCCCATAGTAACCGAATTAATCCTTCCAACCGATCCCTGTCGTTCCAGCAGCGACCAAACCATATTTTCTATTAAATTCTGCACTGGAAGAATATCTGTCACCATAAAATGCAGATAATCAGCACGTCCTGTATCCTGACAAAGCGAATTTACAATAAAATTTCGAAGCGGATTTTCCCCTTCCATCATGGCAAACGCTATATCAAAAAATTCCGGCAGCACAATAAAATTAATAGCAATATCCTCCATACAAGCCGCCTCTATCGCATGAGATGCATGTTGATTTAAAAAAAGCAAATCTCCTGCCTTCAGCACAACCTTGGTTTCCTCATTAATCCAATGCACCGTCTTCCCGGAACACATATAAATAATTTCAATATAATCATGTCTATGTTTTGGAAACGCAATAAATCGGGTATGGGTACGAATATCTATCAGCTTCCCCTTTTCTAACATCTTTTTACTGACTACTGTAAAATCTGCCTGATCCGTATACCGCCCTTTCTCAATCCCGCTCTTTCCATCTAAAATCTTTTGTTCTTCCAACGTAACCTCTCTTAGCCGTTTCAGCAAGTCAACATTCATCTTCCCTCTTTCTTTCTATATATTTATTAAAAGCAGCAAATGCTGAAGGAATCGCAATTTCAGCCCGTACTCGATCAACCGAAACCCACTCCAATCCGTGTTCTATCCTCTTTATCTGAAACACTGCACGTTCTGCAACCATATCAGCCCGCCGAATATCCTGCTTCACATCATCCGCTTCCTCCACCAAATACCCTTTCATATGCCATTCCACATGAGAAAAAATATGCTTCGCTTCTTCTATCGGCAAAATCGACTGTATTTTAATACCCCATCCCCCTAAAACCTCCAAAGCCGCCTTTTCATCCAATTTTCCAGAAATATTAGGAAACTCATACATTCCGGCAAGCAGTCCGCTGTCCGCTCTCCTATGAAGCACTACCTCATCCGATATAAAATCTTTCTTCCGAATCACAAACACCGTCAGTTCCTCTATCCGCCGTGCCTTTTTCTTACTCTTAACTGGAAGTTCCATCACTGTCTGATGCTCTAAAGCAAGACAATAACTGCAAATCGGACATTCCCTGCATTTTGGCTCTCCATTTGGCAGACAAACCACAGCCCCAATTTCCATCATAGCCTGATTAAAAGCACCTGCATCTGATTTTGGCATATGCACCTTTAAAAGTTCCTCCGTCTGCCTCTTTACAGAAGCCTTTCCAATATCCTCATAGTTTTCCGTAAGCCGAGCCATTACCCGAAGAACATTTCCATCCACAGCCGGAACAGGAATCCGATAAGCAATCGAAGCAATCGCTCCCGCCGTATAAGATCCAATCCCCGGAAGCTGAAGCAAAGTCTGATAATCCGCCGGAAGCTCTCCCTGATAAAGTTCCATTACCATTTTAGCTGCCTTCTGCAAATTTCGTACCCGATTATAATATCCAAGCCCTTCCCACAACTTTAAAAGCAACTCTTCTTCACACTCTGCCAAAGCATGGATATCCGGCAAAGCACGAATAAATCTCAAAAAATAGGGTTTTACTGCTTCCACTCGTGTCTGCTGCAGCATAATCTCCGATACCCAAACATAGTAAGGTTTTGGCTCTGTCCGCCATGGAAGAATCCTTGCCTTTCTTTGAAACCATTCCAGCAAAAACGGAGTCATTCGTTCCACCCGTTCTCCCGGATTTATTATCAAAACCTCTTCATTCTCTTGAATCACTTTCTCTGTATCCATCTGTTTCCTTTCGTTTTTTATTGCTTATGCCTCTTAATTCGTTTTTTTACTTTTATTTTGTCTTGCAAGGGGGATGTCAGAATCAAAAATTTTCTTATTTCGGATACCAGATCTTATACTACAAATCAGACATCCGATATATATATTCTTCTTTATTTTTTGTCAATCTTATCAGCCATTCTGTATTTGGATAGTATTCTAGAAAATTTTTAATAAGAATACCTTGCGCCAAAAGAGCATCTGGTTCATTTAAACTATTAAGATCATAATCAAATACAAATACTTCCATTCCTTCACATAATTCAATATCATTTCCTTCGGAATCACTTACTATATCTGCCTGTGAAAACAAATATATCGGATCTCTGGTATTCTCATCCTCTGCACAATATTCGTTAAAATCCAACCAGATTCTAGCCCTATCTAATGGTATCATTGCTCTGCATTTATCCTGTTTGGTTCTTAATTTTCCTTTATAAAAATAAGGATAAACCTGTGCCATTTATAATCCTTTCTTTAATTACCAACCCTCAAAAGGTCTGCTCTCTTCCTTATTGAGGATAACACATTCGCTCTTCTATATTCCCCTCTAATACTTGACAAACATAATTCTTTGCATAATACTTTGCCATTGAAAGATTCATATCCAAATAATTTCCACAGTCCCGAGCCGAAGCACCTGGAATTTCTCCTTCAAAATCCATTACAAACTGAAACATCCGTCCAAGCAAATCTAATATATCCCGTGATTCTAAATCCCCTGCAAGTATCAAATAAAATCCTGTCCGACACCCCATAGGTCCAAAATAAATCACCCTCTCCTTCCACTCTGCATCATTTCGCAAAAAAGTAGCGCCAAGATGTTCCAAAGCATGAATTGCCGCTGTATCCATAACAGGTTCTTTATTTGGTCTAGTCATCCGCAAATCAAATGTAGTCAAAACTTCCTTTCCAACATAATCTTTTCTAGAAACATAAATTCCGGGCAATAAATCCAGATGATTTACTGTAAAACTAGCAATTTTCTCCATTTTTATTAATCCTTTCTTCCATCAATGTTGTTATCACTACATATAATTCAATTATACATTTCCTCTTTTTATTATGCAATAAGATCTTATAAGCAACTTTAATTAAGCTTTTGGATATGGGATGCTGCCGGAAAGGATTGGCTTTCACCGGACGCCAGAGGCGGTTTGCTCCTGTCCTTTGCCTGCTCCGCTCCAAACGGTAAGAAAGTCTATGGCTTCTGATTTCGGTGCATCCAACCAGACGAACCGGAGCGCAATTCGCCCTCATAACAACCAAAACAAAACAGGTGTAAGGAAGGATTTTACCGTCCATAAAACACCCTCTTCCCTATCCTCCGGGCTAAACACGCCCCTTTTTTTGCATACCCTGCATAG
>CAJUGZ010000071.1 GCA_910585855.1 uncultured Lachnospiraceae bacterium
CACATACTGCTTCCATGCAGTGTGTGAAAAAAAAGGAGCGTGTTTAGCCTGCATCGTATAGAAAAGCGACTGTTTCGTGGCAGACAGCATCATTTGGAACGCCCGTTTTGTTTTGGCTGCCATGCAGGCGAATTGCGCTCCGGTCTGTCTGGTTGGATGCATGGAACAGCAGAAGTCTTAGAACTTCTTACTTTTTGGAAATGTGGAACAGCAGGCGGTTCACCGTTTTCGAATCTAGCGTCCTCTAAAAGACTTATTGAAGTTTTTTATGGTTCAGTTTGACAGAAAGCCATTCTGACGTTATAATCAGGAGAGAAAAGAAAGCAGGAGGCGCAAATGTCAGATATATTAAAGGTAATAAAGGAAATCGGAAAAGGCAGAAATTTGGAAATGAATCTGCCGAAATATATGAATTATATGATGTCAGCCTATTATCGAAATTCCAGTATTCGGCTGGCAATGAATTATTATACGTATTTGACAATGGAACAGGAAGAAGAACAGTCATCGGAATGGACTGCATTGACTGCACGGTTAGATAAAGTAATAAAAAGTACGATTTTATCAGAATTTGACGGAACTATTTTAGAAGAAGCCGTAAAGGAGATCGATAGTATTCGAAATCAGCTCATAGCAGATACCAAAACAGTAACACTTTATGCCGATCAGTTTCAGATTTATGAATATATTTTAAATCGGATGGAAGGTCGGTTTGAAGAGGCAGAGGCATTGCCTTTGAATTATTCGGATGATAAATTTGTACAGAGGCTGTTAGAGTATATGATGCAGGATCAGGATCGTTCTGTCATCAGTCAAAAGATAACCGAAATTGTGTCTACGCTGCCGGTGCGTCTGACAAAGCAGCGGTATTATGAGATTGTAAAAGACAGTTTTCTTTTGTTTGTCGGATCAGAACGGCAGGCTTTAGAAGATCATGTCTTTATGTTAAAATCCAGTGCGGCACTGCTTTTGCCAGAAACGGAATCTGATCCGATTCGCTATCAGGAAATGGATGTTTTTTTAAAGGAATTAAAAGAAGTTGATTGGGATGCTTTGACATTAGAACAATACCAGATGATACAGAAAAAATTGTATCAGGTCAGTACAGAGATTGATCGTATAACCAATTTGTCTACGCTTTTAATTGAAGTAATCAATGATGTTTATATCCTTTTATTGTCAATGCCTTATGCACTTACAGAAGCAGAAGAAGCGGCTACCTGTAAAGAAATTATGCGCCGTTCACAAACGGTTTCTGACCACAGTGAAGAGGAAGAATTATTTGCTTTATTTGAACAGTTAGAAGGAAAGCAGGAGCGGATTTCAGAACAGCTTACGGTAAATGCTTCTCTGTTAGATTCTCTTGAACAGCAAAAAGAACTAATGGAGAGTATTATGTTAGATAAGATCTACCATTCCCTTCTTCGAATCGAAAAGTTGGCTTCTACCAGTCATTTTATAGAATTAGATGCCGCAGTGGATCGAACGATTGTAGATCATGACTATGCAGAGCAAAGAGCACATGAGGTGATTGGAGAGTTTGCAGAATGTTTTAAAGGATGCAGTCGGCGAAAGATTCGCAGTATGATGGCAGCCAGTATGATGGCACTTCCGATATTTTTTAAAAATGCAGATGAATTGAAAGAATATGCAAAAACGGCATTAAGCAGCTGCAGTGATGCAGAGGAAAAACGAAGCAGTGTAATTTTACTGAAAACAATAATGGAAAGTCTGCCGAATCAGATGGAAAAAGAATAGCAGGAAAAAAATAGGCTATACTTAAGAAAGAAGTATAAATAAAAGGCAGGGAACAGGATGAAATGGTATCGTCATATCTATATGGGAGAACAGGCAAAGAAGAATCGATACCGGATTATAGGAAAAATCCGGCATAATAAACTTCAGATGGATGTCTATGTAATTACTTTGGCTTCAAATCCGAGTGATTTGCTGGATATTTATCCTTCTTATGTGCTGCGGCAGAAACATTTTCAGAAACAGGAGTATCTGATTGTCGGGATAGCCAAAGGCTACGAGGAAGCAATCGAAGTTGCGGTGAAGATTGTAACGGAAGTCTATACAAAGACTGGAACATTCGGCATCAGAGAATATATTGGCAGGTGAAGAGATGCTACATATCATATTGATGATTTTAAAAATACTGGGCATTCTAATACTGAGTATTCTTGGGCTGGGACTGTGTATTGGGCTTTTGGTTTTGCTTTGCCCGATTCGGTACTATCTGGAGGGAAGTATTTATGGAAAGCCGGAAGGAAAGATTCGGATTAGCTGGCTGCTTCGTTTGGTTTGTGCGACGATTTCTTATAAAGAAAATCGGGCAGAGTGTAAAATTTGTATTTTGGGAATTCGGCTGAGAAAGCGAAGGAAAGAGGATTCTGATAATACAGATTTAAAAAAAGAAAAAAAGAAGTTTTCTTTTTTAAAAAAGTGGAGAAAAAATCCGATTACAGGAAAAAAGAAAAAAGAAAAAGAAGACAAGCAGGCAGAAAGAATAGAGGAAGAGTTAGAAGCAAAAGAGGTACAACAGACAGAAGAAGATAAAAAAGAAGAAATAAAAACACAGCAGACACAAGCAGAGAAAGAGGAAATAAAAGAACAGCAGATACAAATAAAGAAAGAAGAAATAAAAGTACAACAGGCACAAACAGATAAAGAAGAACAAACAGATAAAAGAGAAAAAGTACAGCAGGAAGAGATAAAAATAGAACAGAATATACAAGAGGAAACAGTTGAAAACAAACAGCCCCTTTTAGAAAAGGTGATTATAAAGATTAGAGAAATCTTGGAAAAAGTAAAAAGGATTTTAACAAAGATAGAAGGTATTTTAGGAAAGATAAAAGGAATTCCTGTTAAAATAAAAAATATTCCAGCTAAGATACATGGTATTTTATCTGCTGTAAGAGCAAATATTCAGAAGTTTCTTGAACTTCTTCGAAATCTGAATAAAAAGAAACAAACGATATTGGCATTTATAAAAGATGAAAAAAACAAAGAAGCTTTTCGACATACAAAGGGGAGACTTTTTCAGATTTTATTTCATGTTCTTCCCGGAAAGGTAACATTGAAACTGCACTATGGTTTTGAAGATCCTGCAACAACAGGTATGCTGACAGGGATGATTTTTATGTTTTACCCAAGAAGTGCAGAACGATTTCAGCTTACACCAGATTTTGAAAAGCGTGTCTTAGAGGGAGAGCTTACACTAAAGGGCAGAGTGCAGTTAATACGAGTACTTTGGAACTTATTTTCTATATATTCTCATAAAGAGTGTAATCGAATTATAAAAATGATGTTAAAAAAGTTAAAAACACGGTAGCTGTAAAATTTTGCAGCAGAAATGGAGGAAAAGATGGCAGAAAATCAGAACGGAAGTTTTCAGGCAAATCTGGAATCTCTTTTTAAAGGGATGGATAGTTTTATGACAACAAAAACAGTAGTGGGAGAGGCAATCCATGCAGGAGATACGATTATTCTTCCGTTAGTAGATGTTAGTTTTGGTGTTGGTGCTGGAACTTTTACAGTAGAAAATAAAAATAACGGCGGAGGTGGAATCGGCGGAAAGATGTCCCCAAGTGCAGTATTAGTGATTCAAAATGGAACAACAAAATTGGTAAATGTAAGAAATCAAGACGGACTTACCAAGATATTGGATATGGTTCCTGATTTTGTAAATCGCTTTATGTCAGGAAATAAAGATTCTGATAACGATGAAGTAGAGGCAGAAATCATTGCTGAAGCAGAAACACAGGAAGAAAATAAAAAAGAAACACAGTAGGAATTTTGGTTATAGGATGCTGCCGGGGTGTTTCTTTTGCCGGACACAAGAGGCGAGTTGGATCACGGCAGTTTGGATGAAATTCTTTTCTATTCCAGCGTTCCCCTTTCAAAAGGATTATGAAAGAAAAATAAAACAAAAGCAATCAAAACCCTGTCTGCTGCATATGATAAAGAGAGAATATATGCAAGCATAAAAGCGGGGTTTTTATGTGTAGAATGATTGGATTTATTATATTTTGGATAGCAGTGGGAATGGCACTGTCGCTTTTGGTGCGCAGTCCGGTAATTCGTACTCTTTGGGTAATTGTTTTAATGCTTGCCGGATATAACTTATTTTGCAGCGGAAAATAGAGAATATCAGACAGAAAAAAATAAGGACATACCTTCCTAATTTGAAGCCAGTCCTCATTATCATTCTGTATTCATAGAAATTATTAAGCACGTTCCACTGCACCAGATTTTAAGCAAGAAGTACAAACATACATCTTTTTTGTTGCTGTTCCGCCGTTTACTTTAACACGAACAGATTTTACGTTTGGTTTCCAAATCGCATTGGATCTTCTATGGGAATGACTCACATTATTTCCAAAGTGAGCACCTTTGCCGCATACACTACATTTTGCCATAATTTTTTGCACCTCCTTGAAATTTTTCGTCCTGTACGACCACAACACGAATTATTTTAGCAGATTTTATCTGATATTGCAAGCAGAAAATTAAAAAATTTATAAAATTTGTAATTCTACTTTTAGAATCGTTTGACATTTTTTTCACATTCTTATATAATAGGATTGTATGCCGAGAAGTTGCCAAACAGGTAAAAAAATAGAATAATGGAGGCTGGTAGCAGTGGAAGAAAAAGAAATATCAAAGGCAGTCATTAAGCGTCTGCCGAGATATTATCGATATCTTGGGGAGTTAATGGAAAGCGGAGTAGAGCGGATTTCTTCAAATGAACTAAGTGAGCGGATGAATGTAACAGCGTCCCAGATTCGTCAGGATTTAAATAATTTCGGTGGCTTTGGGCAGCAGGGCTATGGATATAATGTAGAGTATCTGTATAATGAAATTGCACAGATACTTGGAATTGATAAGATACATTATATGATTATCGTGGGAGCCGGAAATCTGGGACAAGCTATTGCAAACTATACGAATTTTGAAAAGCGGGGATTTGTAGTAAAGGGACTGTTTGATGTCAATCCACGTTTAGAAGGTCTTACTGTACGAGGGATTCCGATTCAGAATCTAGATGAAATGCCGAATTTTATTAAGGAACATCAAATTGAAATTGCAGCACTTACCATTCCAAAGACAAGAGCATCGGAGGTGGTAGAGATTTTAGTAAAAAGCGGGGTACGGGCGATCTGGAATTTTGCTCATACAGATTTGAAAGTGCCAGATGGGGTGATTGTAGAAAATGTACATTTATCAGAGAGTTTAATGCGTCTTTCTTATAATTTGGTAAATATGAAGCGTAATAAAAAACTAGAAAAGTAGGAATGGAAGCAGAAAAGAAATATAAAAAAACAGGTAAGGAAATGCCAAAGTTATGACGATATATGGGTTAGAAAGAAAAGACGTTTTAGAGTAGAGCTGAAACAGAGTTTGGAGGCATTGGTGTATGAAACCTACAGAGAGAAACAGAAATCTGGATATGGTGTTGCGTAGAAAGCATATTCCTATTCTGACTCTGGATGAACGGTATATGGAACTGCTCACTGAGAGAGAGAAACCGGATTATATCCGTAAGATGGAAGCGTCTGTAAATGTATGGCTAAAGAAACAGGGACGTTCCGGCAGTGAAGTAAAAGAACTTCATCGTGCAAAGACACGTTTAATGCGTAATATTGTAGACAATATGCAGGAATCGGAAGGAGAGTCTGAGCGTAAGAGAGGAAAAAAGCTGGATAAAAGCCAGAAGCTGATTCGGGAGGCAAATGAAAAGATTATGCGTCTTGAGGAAGAACAAAAGCAGATTCCAGAGCGGTTAGAGGAAGCGAATTTGGAACTGCTGTATGCGACAACAGATATTTGTTATCAAAAGCTGAAGGAAGATCGGGAGGAGATTGAGGAGATTTCACGGTGGGTGAAACGAATTCGCAGTGAGCTGAAGGAGAAGTTGGATAGAAAGCAGCGAATGGAGGCAGAATATAATAAGATTTATGGAAACCTTCACGATATGCTTGGGGCAGAGGTAATGGAGTATTTGGATGAGGAGTATGATTTGTAAGATAGGGGGCTGCAATAGGTAGAGGATCTGTTGCAGCTTCTTTTTTATACGCACTTGGAGGACGCCGAAAGCCGAAGGGAGTGCTATTCCGGGTCCGCTTGCGCTTAGCATTTCCTCGTAGCGGACACTAAGACGCTAAAATACAGCGTCTAAGTGCCGACGGGAAATGATGACCCTGCATAGCACTCCCTTCGGCTTTCGGCTGTCTATTCCAGACTGAAAAATGAATTGTTGTAAAGATTACTGATGTAGAATAATTAAATTAAGGAGAAAAGGAAAATGGAGTATTTGGTGAATAGAGAAAAGATGAAAGAAATTGATCGAAGGACGATTCAGGAAGTTGGTATTCCTTCATTGGTTTTGATGGAACGGGCGGCTTTTTCGGTGGTATTGGCTTTGGAAAAGCGGTATGGAAGGCAGCAAAGGGTTTTGTGTGTCTGTGGAACGGGCAATAACGGGGCAGATGGAGTTGCTGTAGCTAGGATACTACATGAAAGGGGGCAAAGAAGTGCGATTTATATTCCGGTAGAGTCGGAACATAGTACAGAGGAATGGAAAAGGCAGATAGAGATAGCACAGTATTTAGGAATCCCTGTTTTAAGAGAAAATCTGAATTGGAGAGAATATACTGTGCTGGTTGATGCATTGTTTGGAATTGGACTTTCCAGAGAGGTTAGGGGAAATTATCAGAAAGTAATAAAAGAGATGAATGATTCTAAAGTTCCGATTTTGGCAGTGGATATTCCAAGCGGAATCTGCAGTACAACTGGGAAAGTGTTAGGGGATGCTGTAAAAGCAGATCTTACGGTTACTTTTGGGGTGAAAAAAGTGGGATTGGTATATTTTCCGGGGGCTTTTTATGCTGGGGAGGTTTTAGTGGAAAATCCGGGTTTTCCAAAAGAAGTGATTGATAGATGTAAAACAGGAATTTATACCTATACGAGAGAGGATTTAAAGGAACTTCCAAAGAGAGCAAAGGATGGAAATAAAGGGACTTTTGGAAAGGTAGCAGTGATTGCTGGGACAAAGGATATGGCAGGGGCTGCTTATTTTAGTGCGATGGCAGCATATCGAATGGGAGCAGGGCTGGTGCGGATCTGTACCTGTGAAGAAAATCGAATTATTTTACAGACGAAAATACCAGAAGCGGTATTAAGCACATATACAGAAGATACTGTTAAGGAGAAAGTAAAGGAAGCGATGGAATGGGCAGATGTTATTGCAGCAGGTCCCGGATTAGGGCAGTCTGAAATGGCAAAGGAAATGGTTAAATGCGTTTTAGACTATGCATGGGAATATGTAAAAAAGCCGATTGTATTAGATGCAGATGGGTTAAATTTATTTGCTAAGATGGAGTATCCATGTGAGAAACTTGCTGAAAATGTTATTTTTACTCCACATCTTGGAGAGTTTTCCAGACTTAGTAATTGCAGTATTGCTGAAATAAAAGAAAATTTGGAACAAAAAGTAAGGGATTATACAGAAAAATATCCGGTTTGTCTTGTTTGCAAGGATGCTAGAACAGTTGTAATGTCTTATAATAAAGGGGATGAGAAAGAATGTGGAATGTATCTTAACAGTTCTGGGTGTAATGGAATGGGAACAGGCGGATCCGGGGATGTACTTACCGGAGTAATTGCTGGAATGTTGGCAATGGGGCTTACCGGGCAGAAAGCGGCAGAGATGGGAGTTTATTTTCATGGACTTGTCGGAGAGATGGCTGCTGCAAAGGTCGGGGAACATGCTCTTTGTGCTTCAGATATATTGGATGGAATTGTACAGGTTTGGAAAGAGATAGAGTCTGGTCGTTTTTTGATACCATAAAATCAAAATTTTATCCTTTTTTCAGTTTATAAGTTATCCTGCTGAGGAATATATAGATCTTGTTTTTTTATAGATAATGGGTTAGGATATAGAAAAAATAATAAGGATTTTCAAATTTTTGTTGTAAGTTGTGTATTTCACACGTAGGTATAATAAAGAGAGGAAAAAGGAGGAAGAAAAAATGGAAAGGGAAGAAGGCAGTTTAAATGGGAAGAAAGAACTGCCACAAAAGATTGATCTGAATTCTGGAAATTTAGCTCGGGTTTATGCAAAGATTGATGAAGATGCAGTATTGTTTAATATTGCACAGATGAAAGCGAATCTGTCACCAAAAACAGAGTTAATGGCGATTGTAAAAACAGATGCTTATGGGCATGGAGCGGATTATCTTTCAGAAGTAATTGAAGAAGAGGTATGTGGTTTTGGAGTAGCAACAGTAGAGGAAGCGGTTAGTCTAAGAAGACATGGGCGGAAGAAAATGATTTTGATTTTAGGATATGTCCATGAAAGTCTATTTCCTACTGTGATTTCTGAAGATATCAGTATAGATGTGTATTCTTTGGAAACTTGTAAGAAGCTTTCTGATATAGCGGAAAAGTTGAAAAAGGCAGCAAAAGTACATTTTAAATTGGATACTGGAATGAGTCGGTTAGGGGTTTTGGCAAATCAGGCTTCATTGGATCTTTTGGAGGAGATTAGCAGGCTGCCATACATAGAAGTAGAAGGTATTTTTACACATTTTAGCTCGGCAGATGAAATGGATAAAACATCGGCATGGCAGCAGCTTCTTTTATATCAGGAGTTTATTAGAAAAGCGGAGGAGAGAGGAATTACTGCTTCCTATTATCACTGTGCAAATAGTGCAGGAATTATTGATATGAGAGAAACGGATTTTAATTTGGTGCGGGCAGGAATCGCTTTATATGGGTTTTATCCTTCCGATGAGGTTTGCATGGATCGGGTAGAATTAAAGCCGGTGCTGTCTTTAATCAGTCATGTGGTAATGGTAAAAGATGTGGCAGCAGGAGTTGGCATTAGTTATGGATCTACTTATGTGACACCGAAACAGGAGAGGATTGCAACGATTCCAGTCGGGTATGGGGATGGATATCCCAGAGCACTTTCAAATTGCGGTTACGTATTGATTCATGGGAAAAAAGCACCGATTCGGGGAAGAATCTGTATGGATCAATTTATGGTAGACGTCAGTGAGATTTCGGATGTCTGTGTAGGGGATGAGGTGATTTTAGTAGGAAGAGATCAGGAGGAATGTATTACGGTAGAGGAGCTGTGCAGTTTGGTTGGAAATACCTTTCATTATGAATTTATCTGCAATTTAGGCAAACGAATACCAAGAGTGCATGTAAGAAACGGAGAGCCATATGCTTATCATTCCTACGAATCTATGCTTTAAAGTGGAATAGCCATGCAAAATCTGGAGATACTTAAGATAAGCCTGTGAGAAACAGACAGGCAATAAGAAGTAGAGGAATGGAAACAGATGGAGCGTGAAAATATGATGATTCGCAGGGGAGATATCTATTATGCGGATTTACGTCCGGTAATTGGATCGGAACAGGGCGGGATACGTCCGGTTTTGATTATTCAAAATGATGTAGGAAATAAACATAGTCCGACTGTGATTTGTGCAGCGATTACTTCAAAAATGAATAAGGCAAAACTTCCTACTCATGTGGAATTGGATAGCAATCGTTATGATATAGTAAAGGATTCTGTTATTCTTTTAGAACAGCTTCGGACGATTGATAAAAAAAGACTAAAGGATCGGGTCTGCCATTTGGATAAGGAAATTATGGGAAAGGTAAATCAAGCGTTGTGTGTGAGTTTGGAGTTAGAATAGAGAAAGCACAGGGCGTTCGTCATGTACATATCAGCATTTGCTTGACGAAACTAAAAATAGATGCTATATTCCTAACTATATCATGCGATTCTTACACTATAAAATGCAAAGGAGATTTTTAAAAATGGAAGAGGGAAGTCCTATATGGGGCTTGGCGGTATTTGGGCTGTTGGTAGCATTGTTGGCGATTGTCAACGGATTTGGAGCGGCGATTCAGAATTTAAACGGAAGTGAATTGGAAAGGAGAGCAGAGGAGGGAGAGAAAAAGGCAAAAAAGGCACAAAAGATTGCAGAGCATCCAACGGAGTTTATTAATACTATGCTGACAACAGTTTTTATTGTCAGCATGGTGACTGGAATTTACGAGTATCGGCTGCTTCAGAGAATGATACGTCATTTTTTTGTATCTGTGCAGGAAGTATGGAATCCGCTTTTGCTTAGTCTTTTGGTTGGATTGATTCCGGCTCTGTGTCTGCTTGTTTTGGTAATGGTATTTGGAGTTTTAGTACCAAAAAAACTTGGAAATCAATATGCAGAGCGGTGGGTATTTGTTCTTTTAAATCCGGTGATTTGGCTTTGCATCCTGCTTAGACCGATTACGGCTGTGGTTACATTTTGTTCCAATCTGCTGGTTCGTATGTTTGGAATCAATCCATATGAGGACTATGATAATGTGACAGAAGAAGATATTATGTCTATGGTAAATGAGGGACATGAACAGGGGGTTTTGCTTGCCAGTGAGGCAGAGATGATTACCAATATTTTTGAATTTGGGGATAAAGAAGCTTCGGATATTATGACACATCGAAAGCATATTGTGGCAGCAGATGAAGAATGGACATTAAAGGAAACGGTGGAATTTATTTTGCAGGAAAATAATTCCCGCTTTCCGGTGTATAAAGAGGACATTGACAATATTGTCGGGATTCTCTATCTGAAAGATGCAATGATTTATTATCAGCAGCATCCAATGGATCAGAATCGCAAAGTTGTGGAGATTAAGGAGTTGATGAGGGAGGCGCATTTTATTCCAGAAACACGGAATATTAATCTGTTGTTTAAGGAAATGCAGTCAAAAAAGATACATATGGCGATTGTTGTGGATGAGTATGGTCAGACTGCCGGACTGGTGACAATGGAGGATATTTTAGAGGAAATTGTAGGAAATATTTTGGATGAGTATGACGAAGAAGAGGAGAAGATGATAGAGGAGCAGGAGGATGGCAGCTATTTGATTCATGGAATGGCAGGGTTAAATGATGTAGCGGATAAGTTAGGGATTCGGTTTGGGGAAGAAGAATATGATACATTAAATGGCTTTTTAACAGCGCAGATTGATCGGATTCCGCAGGAAGATGATGTAATTGATATTTTTTACGGAGGATATGAGTTTCGGGTGCTTCAAATTGAAAATAAGACGATTCGTCAGGTGAGTGTTCGGAAGGCAGAAGAAATAGAGGGGGATTGTCAGGAGGAAAAAGAAGTTGCACATCATGAGGAATCGTGTTAAAATGAGAGATATTTATTTTTTTATATTGTGTCAATAGATGGAAAGAAGGATTTTTGTATTTTAAATTGGTGCAGAGAATAGAAGTGATACAGAAATTTTTAGTAGATTTTTTAATTTTAGAAAAGGAGAGAGATTGTTATGTCTGGACATTCTAAATTTGCGAATATTAAGCATAAAAAGGAAAAAAATGATGCGGCGAAAGGAAAGATTTTTACGATTATTGGTCGTGAAATTGCTGTGGCAGTAAAAGAGGGAGGACCAGATCCGGCAAATAACAGTAAACTTCGGGATGTAATTGCTAAGGCAAAGGCAAATAATATGCCAAATGATACGATTGATCGTGGAATTAAAAAGGCAGCAGGAGATGCAAATTCCGTAAATTATGTAGTGAATACTTATGAAGGATATGGACCAAATGGAACAGCGATTATTGTAGATACTTTGACGGACAATAAAAATCGGACGGCTTCTAATGTGCGGAATGCATTTACAAAGGGCGGCGGAAATGTCGGAACGAGCGGATGTGTTTCTTTTATGTTTGATAAAAAGGGACAGATTATCATTGATAAAGAAGAGTGTGAGATGGATGCAGATGAATTGATGATGATTGTTTTAGATGCTGGAGCAGAGGATTTTTCGGAGGAAGAGGACAGTTTTGAAGTGCTGACTGCACCGGAGGATTTTAGTGCGGTTCGGGAAACGTTAGAAAAGGCTTCCATTCCTATGATGGAGGCAGAAGTGACGATGATTCCTCAGAATTGGGTGGAATTGACAGATGAAAATGATATTAAGAAGATGAATCGGATTTTGGATATGCTGGATGAAGATGATGATGTACAGGCGGTTTATCATAATTGGGATGAATAGAACAAATGTACTATTTATAGTTGCTTATAATTTTAAAATGGTATATAATAAGATTAGAAGCAGTATATTAGGATTAGTTATAGTTTTTTATTGTGTATAATTTATTAGTTGGAATTATAAAAATATAATTTATGGTTTCTTAGTAGCTCTTGAAAATGAAAGAATGGTTTGAAAATAGAGTATTTTTAGAAATAGTGAATTTTCAAGAGTATTTTATTCTTAAAAGGAGGTTACTATGGAAGATTTAATGAATGTTGCCTCATATATTTTTAATAGATATAAAAATGAGTATCATACAAAAATTGATGAAATGAAACTTCATAAACTTATGTATTTTGCTCAAAGAGAGTCTTTGATACAGAAGGAAGAACCTTTGTTTGATGCTGTTTTTTATGGATGGAAATTTGGACCTATTTTGAAAGAAATTCGTTCTATTTATAAAGAAAATGCTTTTTATAGTGTAATTCCTGAAGATATTGTGAAACGTATTACTTGTATTATGGATAAAGTATTTGAAGAATATGCAGGAAAGGATTCTTGGAACTTAAGCCGATTGACACATGGAGAATATTCATGGAAAAATTCTCGTATAGGTATTTTAGAAGGAGAGAATAGTGATAATCCAATGAATATAGAAGATATTAGGAAAGATGCAAAGCGTATTCAAAAACGAAGAGAAATGCTTGCACAGTTGGGATTAAGTTAAGAAGATATAGCAGATGAAAATATTAGATGAACAAGAACGAATATTAGATAATCTTGTATGTGAGAGATTGTCCAAAAGCAAAGAGAATGAAAGTTTGATACAGTCGTTTGAAAATAAGAGGGGCTCATCTCTTGTATCTTATTTTAAAAAATATGGATTAGAGGAAGATAGGGATGGAAAGACTATATATTATATTATAAAAACAAAAGAGAAAGAAGTTTTAATGTTTTTCTCGTTAAAATGTGGAGCGTTATTTGAGCCTTTGCAGGATGAAAATGAGATTAAGCAGGATATACAGCGCTTGTTGATCTTAATACAAGCGATAGAAAATGTAAATAAAGATAACAAAGAGGTGGTAGATGAGGCAAATGAAATTTTAATGAAATATCAAGTGGGAGATAGAATTTTAATTCAGGATTTTATCGAATTGTTGATTAATAAGAAAAAGAATAAAGAGCAATTTTTGTTTCAATTATCTGATGAAAAAAAGATAGAAGATAATGATAAAATATTTAGAGTATTGAGTACATATTCAGGAATAGAATTGGTTCATTTTTGTACAAATGATAATTTGAAAAAGAAATGGAAGAGTTATCATCTAGGGCATACAATGGGAGAAACATTATATTGGAAATTTATTGCTCCTAAATTTTTTGAAGTGCAAGAGATAGTAGGATGTGAATATGCATTTTTATTTGCAGCGGATTTGTCAGAAGATGGTTCGTTAGTAAACTATTATGATGTTTCTTTAAAATTTCAAAAGAAACAAGATTTAGGAACAAATAAGCCTTTTTATGATTTTTGTTGTGAGTTTATGTGTCAGGATATAAACTTGATGAAGAAAAATCGAGAAAATTTTTTTGAAAATTTTAATCCAGATGATGAAGATGAGATTGTATAAATAAACTATTACTTTAAAATATTTAGTGACTGCATACTTGTATTTTACACCAACTGCCAGAATTTTTCGAGGTCTGGCAGTTATTTTTATGAAAAAAAGGGTTGTGCACTAATTTAAAATTTCTGTTATATTTATTGCTTGGTATAGGTAGCTGCTGTATAATTGGTACAGATATAATTTACAATAAAGGGTATAAGTAAAATGAAGTGGAATATAAGGTTAAATTTAAAACGTACGAGAAAAATATCTGATAAGCCAAATAAGGAATCTATTGTTTTTGTGGATACGGAAGTAAGTGTAAAAACGAAAAAGATTTTGGATTATGGTGCAGTTTCTTTTGATGACAAGAGGATTCATACCAGAATATCACGGGAGTTTGGGGAATTTATAAGGAATTATTATTATATCTGCGGGCATAATATTTTGGCACATGATATGCACTATCTTTGTAAGGAGTTTCCGATTGTTTATAGGGATTATAGAAGTCGTTACTTATCGCAGAGAGAATGGGTTGTTTGCCCGATTGATACGCTTTATTTATCTGCTTTGCTGTTTCCGTGTAAGCCGTATCATGCTTTGGTAAAGGATGATAAGATTCAGACAGGGGAACTGAATAATCCGTTAAATGATTCGATAAAGGCAAAGGAACTGTTTTATGATGAATGGAATACTTATTGTGCTTTGCCGGAGAGGTTTCAGAGAATTCTTTTTGATCTTTTATTTCAGAGAACGGAGTTTTTTGGTTTTTTTTGGTATCTTATGGATGCGGTTTGTGTGGAACATTTAAGAAATAGGAAGCCGATGTCAAGAAGAGAGCTTGCACAGGAAATTCATGGTTATTTGAAGGGAAAGATTTGTGAACATGCGGCGCTGGAGAGATTGATTATGGAGTATCCTATTGAATTGGCGTATTGTCTTGCTTTGATTAATGTAAATGATCGTTATTCGATTATTCCCCGTTGGGTACATATGCAGTTTTCTGATATTGAGGAGGTTATGAGGCAGCTTTGTGGGATTCCCTGCAGGGAAGGGTGTGCATATTGTGAAAAGCAGTGGGATTTGCATAAGCGGCTGAAAGCGATATTTGGCTATGATGAATTTCGGGTGTATGATGGAAATCCTTTGCAGGAGGATGCAGTAAAGGCTGCTGTTTCACAGGAATCTTTGCTGGCAATTTTTCCTACAGGCGGGGGAAAGTCACTGACATTTCAGCTTCCTGCTTTACTTGCAGGGGATGCGGGAAAAGAGCTGACTGTGGTGATCTCGCCTTTGCAGTCTTTGATGAAAGATCAGGTTGACAATTTGGAAAAGAAGGGGATTGCGGATGCGGTTACGGTAAACGGGCTTTTAAGTCCGTTAGAGCGGTCAGAGGCTTTGGAACGGGTGGAGAGTGGTTTGGCTTCTATTTTGTATATTTCTCCTGAGATGCTGCGATCGAAAACGATAGAGAGGCTGTTTTTAGCTAGAAGTATTGCACGTTTTGTCATTGATGAGGCACACTGTTTTTCGGCATGGGGACAGGATTTTCGTGTAGATTATCTGTATATTGGTGATTTTATTCGGGAACTGCAGAAAAAGAAGGGGAAAAATAAGAAAATTCCGGTATCCTGTTTTACTGCAACTGCAAAACAGAAGGTAATCAGCGATATTAAAGATTATTTGAAAAACAAGTTGGATTTGGAGGTTCGGGTGTTTGCCACATACGCACCAACTTTAGGAGAATTGACAAAGTTGCTGTCTGGGAATTTTACGTT
>CAJUGZ010000072.1 GCA_910585855.1 uncultured Lachnospiraceae bacterium
TTCTGGCAGAAGTCAAGAACTTCTAACTTTTTTCCAAAGTCACTGCAGTCTGCCTGAAGGGTTCGCATCTGGCTGTTTCTTGATTCCGGGAAAAATAAAAAAAGAAGGACATCCAAGTGCATACATTAGAAAAGAGGTTTGCAAGTTGTGTTCGTGATTTTTCAAAGTTTGTGACAGTTATTCTATTCAATTAAAGAACGTTTCACAATCCAATGTTTTGGTAAAACAGGAAAGAGGTGTTTTTTTGAATTTATAATCCTCATTGTTGTTTGTGAATTTTGTCTTTTTTCTTTTTGTTCTGATTCTACTAACTTACGTAAAATATTATCCAGTATGGTCACACCATTTTTATCTGGGGTGTTCAATTATTATAATGATAATATATATTTTGCCTCTTTGGAAAATCTTGCGAAAGAGTATGTCAAGAACATCTCTCTTTCCATAAATACAAGATGGCGCAAAGATATCATAGGTATTGTAAATGAAAGGGTGTGTTATTTTTTCTATTAAATTTTTTTGTTTTCGTACTTGTTCAAACAGTTTTTAGCTAACGTTACTTAGATCCATCTTTCTCATTTCGATAAGCTCCTTTACTTTTTTATAATAATTTTTTTCAAGAATGTCTGGATACAAAACAGGTTCTTAGAAACGTTTCGCTATCATTCTTTTTTGTCTTTTCCGGGCTCAAGAAACAGCCAGATGCGAACCCCCTAAGCAGACTGCAGTGACTTTGGAAAAAAGTTAGAAGTTCTTGACTTCTGCCAGAAAACTTAAGATTTTTTGCATATCCTGCTTCTATGCAGGGTATGCAAAAAAAGGGGCGTGTTTAGCCCGTATGAAAGAGAAGCTGTTTTGTTGTGCGGGTTGTATCTTTTGGTATGACTGTAAAGTTTTGGCTGTCATAAGGGCGAATTGCGCCCCGGTCTGTCCGGTTGGATGCGCTATGATGCAGAAGTCTTAGAACTTCTTGCTTTTTGGAAACCGGAACAGCAGGATGCTTAGGGGGTTCGCATCTGGCGTCCCCATTTGAAGCAAATTTTATAAATATTTCGTAAAAACTTGAAATATTTTGTAAATTATGCTAAGATTAAAACGAATAGTAAAAATATTTTACATGATATTTTATAAAAATGTAAAAAAAGCAGAGCAGAAAGGAGGAAATGTGCAAAGTTCAGTATTTGAAATTATGTAGTAGGGGATGCTTTTCTTGTGCACACAAATAAGATATGAAAGGGTTAAGAGGAATACGGGTAAAGTTAATTGCTTACTTTGTTTTTGCCATTGCGGTGACAGTAGTGATTTGTGCGTTTCTGACTTCGAGAAATACGAATAATATTTTAATTTCGAATATTCGGCTGACCAGTTCTCAGACGCTGCAGGAAACATTAAAAGGGTTTCAGATTTATTTAAAGACGTTGAGTGAACCGGTGGATTTGCTGACTAGAAAGCAGGAAGTGAAACATTTTGAGGATGAGGGAACGATTGAGGGAAATACGACGGCGATACAGGATTCCTTAGTGGCTTCTCTTCGGGTAACGAATGGTTCGGTTCGCTGTTATTATACGACAAAAACGGGTTATCTTGTCAATGCTTACTTAGTAGAGGAAGAGGGGAAAGTAAAGGGAAAGAAGGAATTTTTTGAAGGACAGAATGATACGAAAAAGGACTGGTATACCGGGGCAATAGGACTGAAAAGCAGAAAAGGGATTTTTGCTTATTTTTCAGAGCCTTATATAGATGCAAACGGAGAAAAAATATTTACTGTTGCACAGGAGATTAAGGATACGGATGGCAATAATTATGGGGCAGTGGCAATGGATATATCTTATGATACTTTGGCGGAGTATGTGCAGGAGATTTCTATTTTAAATACAGGATTTGCTCTTTTGGTGAATGGAAATGGGGATATTTTGGTGGACAATGAGAGGAATCGCTATGCAAGCGGCAGTGTAGCACAGCTTGCTTTTTGGTCAAAATTTCAGGCAGATCCGACTTTGGTAAATTATGAGATGGAGATCGATCATGAATTGATTGAGGTAACAGCAGTGACAGATGAGATTAGCGGCTGGACTATTTTAGGGTTTGTCGGAGAAGAGGAGAATGCAGATAATTTAAAGAAGGTTCAGGTTACGGCTATTATTGGCGGAGGAATGGGTTCTGTGGCAGGGATTGTGATTGCTTTGATAGTTGCTGTAACGCTTTCTAATGAAATTTTGAAGATTCAGAGGGTGACAAAGAAGGTTGCCGAAGGAGATTTTACACAGAATATGACAGTAAAACGCCGGGATGAATTGGGAGATTTAGAATCTTATTTTAATGGAATGATTCAGCAAGTGGCTTCTTTAATGCGGGAGGTGCGGACAAAATCGGATACTATTCTTGGAGTAGCAGCCAATATTGCCTCTATGACAGAAGAAACGAAACGGACAACGGGACAGGTTTCAGATTCTATTCAAAATGTTTCGGATGGTGCTAGTGCACAGGCGGTCAGCACACAGGAGGCAAGTGAGGAAGTGGAGAAGCTGGCAAAAAGTTTGGAAGAAACAAAGGATTATGTGGATGGAATTGATCAGATGTCAGTGGATACCAGCCGTTTGAGTTCTCATGGAATGGATGTGGTAGAAGATTTGATTGTTCGTACAGAACAGACAAGAGAGAAATCGAAGATTTCTATGGATGTAATGGATGAAATGTTAGAAAGTATTCATAAGATTAATTATATTTCGGATGTAATTGCTGGTATTACTTCACAGACAAATCTGCTATCCTTAAATGCCAGCATTGAAGCAGCAAGGGCAGGAGAAGCAGGACGGGGATTTGCAGTTGTAGCAGATGAGATTCGGCAGCTTGCCGATCAGTCAAAGGCATCGACAGATGAGATTAAGAGTATTGTAGGTGAGATTTCAACAAAGTCAAAAGTAATGGAACAGAGCATGACGGAGAGCAGCGAGATTTTGGCAGAGCAGGATAAGGCAATTCAGGCAACAAAAGAGTTATTTCATCAGATTTCCGGATCGATTGCAAATTTAATCAATGCATTGGAAAATATTTTAGAGTTAAATAATCAGATGGTTCAAAATAAAGATGAAGTAGTAAGCAGGATGGATGATATTGTAGCAGTATCGGAAGAATCGGCGGCTACTGCAGAGCAGGTATCTAATTTTGCAGAACGAGTAAGCGGAACAATGGGAGATATGGCTTCCTATGCAGTAAATTTAAATGAGATTGCCAGTGAATTAGAAGAAACAATTAAGAAATTCCGTCTGGTATAAAAAGAGATCTTGCATTTTTTTTAAATTTTGGTATGATAAAAGAGAAATTTTAATCAATAAGTATAGATAAGGGAGTAGTTAGCACGTATTAGGTGTAGCGATGTCAACATACTGGTAAGGGATTATCTGGCATTGTTTTGAATAATGAGACTTATCTGTGTTCTGCAGGTGCAGTGTACAGATAAGTCTTATTTTTTTATATTACTTTTTATTTTAAACAGCAGATTTTTCTGCAGATAGGAGGAAATCATGAGTGTTTTGGAATTTTTTATGATTGCAGTGGGATTGTCTATGGATGCATTTGCAGTAGCAATTTGTAAGGGGTTGTCTTTGCCCAAAATAAGATGGAAATATGCTTGGATAACTGGAATTTATTTCGGCGGATTTCAGGCTGGTATGCCCTTTTTGGGATATTTGCTTGGAGTACGTTTTCAGAATCTAATAAGCAGTGTGGATCATTGGATTGCTTTTTTTCTTTTGGGGATAATAGGCGGAAATATGATTTTGGAATCACGAAAGGAAGCAGAGAAACTAGATATTTCTTTTGGTGTTATGACAATGCTTCCTTTAGCAGTAGCAACCAGTATTGATGCTTTGGCAGTTGGAGTAAGTTTTGCATTTCTTCAGGTAGATATTTTACCGGCAGTTTGTTTGATTGGTGGGGTGACGTTTTTGTTTTCTTTGGCAGGGATATGGATTGGGCATATATTTGGAGCGAAATACAAGGCACGGGCAGAGATTGCCGGAGGAATTATTTTGATTTTGATGGGGGGAAAGATTTTATTGGAACATTTAGGAATATTGGGATGAGGACGCCAGATGCGAAAACCCTAGGCAGACTGCTGTTCCGGTTTCCAAAAAGTCACTGCAGCCTGCCTAGGATTTTCGCATCTGGCTGTTTCTTGGCTTTTGAACAGAAAAAATAAAGTAGCGGATATATAGTTTTTTATTATTGTTTTTATTTGTAATAAGTGAGTATATTTGTTATGATTACTGTAGTGTGCTTTGTTTTTCTGGCAGGGATATGTAGCTAAAATTTGAAGGGAGGTCTGTGCAGGGTTATCATTTCCCGTCGGCACTTAGATGTTGTGTTTTTCAAAAAAATAATTTATGCAATTTAACGAAAACCTAGTGGTAGATTATCGAAAAAATGCTTGGCTTTTTCGTCTTTTTGTTGTAAAATAAAGAAGGAATTATTTTATTTATGGTAAAAAATTACAGAAGGAGAATGAGGTAGAAGATGAGCAGATTAGAGATTTCAACTCCAAATAAGGCTCAGGTTGTAGTAGAAGGGCTTTATAAGGACTTAGAACGAAGAATTGAAGCAAGTCCGCCCGGGCTATGTCCAGTGGATATGTCACGGGCATTTCTGGTGCTTTGTCATGCACAAACCTGTGGGAAGTGTGTGCCTTGCCGGGTTGGTTTAGGACAGTTAAACAATATGCTGACCGATGTATTAGACGGAAATGCTACGATGGATACGATTGAGTTAATTGAGGAAACTGCATTTGCGATTATGCATTCTGCTGATTGTGCGATTGGATATGAAGCGGCAAGTATGGTCTATAAGGGAGTAATTGGTTTTCGGGAGGACTATGAAGTACATATTCGGGAAGGAAGATGTACTTGTACATATAACCAGCCAGTGCCTTGTACTTCACTCTGTCCGGCAGAGGTAGATATTCCGGGGTATATTGCATTGGTTCGGGAAGGACGGTATCAGGATGCCATTCGTTTGATTCGGAAGGATAATCCGTTTCCGACTACCTGCGGATTTATTTGTGAACATCCTTGTGAGGCAAGATGCCGCAGAAATATGGTAGATGATTCGATTAATATTCGGGGGTTAAAGCGGTTGGCGGCTGATTTGGCAGGAAAAGTTTCACCGCCGCCATGTGCGCCTTCTACCGGAAAGCGTGTGGCTGTAGTAGGAGGAGGACCTTGCGGGCTGAGTGCGGCTTATTATCTTCAGCTTATGGGGCATCAGGTAACAGTATTTGAGATGCTGCCGAAACTTGGTGGGATGCTTCGCTATGGAATACCGAATTATCGGCTGCCAAAGGATCGCTTGGAGGAAGATATTGCAGCAATTTTGGAAACCGGAGTAGAAGTAAAGTATGGACTGCGGATTGGATCGGATATTACAATTCAAAGGCTGCGTGAGGAGTACGATGCAGTACTAATTGCGATTGGAGCCAGTACAGATAAAAAGTTGGGAATTAAAAATGATGATGCCAAAGGAATTATCAGTGCAGTACATTTCCTTCGTACAACTGGAATGGGTGAAACGGTGGATTTGAGCGGGCAGGAAACGATTATTATCGGCGGCGGAAATGTATCTATGGATGCAGCCCGTACAGCGGTGCGGATGGGAGCAAAGAAGGTAAGTATTGTATACCGCAGACGGGTAGTGGATATGACGGCACTTCCTTCTGAGATTGAAGGAGCGATTGCAGAGGGAGTGGAAGTTCAGGTATTAAAAGCACCAGTGCGGATTGAAGTGGACGAGTCAGATCATGTAACCGGACTTTGGGTACAGCCGCAGATGGTAAGTACGATTCGAGACGGCAGAGCCAGTGTAAAACCAACCGGGGAAGCGGATGTTTTGATTCCATGTGACAGCATTATTGTGGCAATCGGACAGGATATTGAATATCATCACTTTGAGGAAGCAGGAGTATCAGTAACCAGAGGAAGAATCAATGCGGAAAACTACGGCGGATTTGACAATATTCCGGGAGTATTTGCTGGAGGAGATTGTGCAACCGGTCCGGCTACGGTAATTAAGGCGATTAGTCAGGCAAAAGTAGTGGCAGCTAATATTGATGAATATTTAGGATTCCACCATGAGATTTCCTGTGATGTAGTGATTCCAAAGGCAAGCCTTGCCGATCGGACGCCTTGCGGAAGAGTCAATATGACGGAGCGGGAAGCCTGTGAACGGGTGAAGGATTTTGAAGGATGCGAGTATGGTATGACGGAACAGGAAGGAAAACAGGAGGCCTCTCGTTGTCTTCGTTGTGATCACTTCGGTTATGGTGTGTTTAAGGGAGGCAGAGAAACGATATGGTAAATCTTACAATTGATCATCAGGCGGTATGTGTACCGGAAGGAACAACAGTAATCGAAGCGGCAAGACAGGCAGGAATCCCGATTCCAAGTCTTTGTTATTTAAAGGGAATCAATGAAATCGGTGCTTGCCGTGTCTGTGTAGTTGAGGTAGAGGGAAAAGATAAACTGATTATTTCCTGCAACAATAAAGTAGAAGAAGGAATGGTAATCTATACAAACAGCCGAAAAGTTCGTATGAATCGGAAAAATACGATTGAATTGATTCTTTCTCAGCATGACTGTCACTGTGCAACCTGTGTTCGAAGCGGAAACTGTGCACTGCAGGAGATTGCAAATGATTTAAATATTTTAGAGATTCCTTATAAGATGGAAATTGAAAAACTGCCTTGGAATAAGGAATTTCCTTTGATTCGGAATGCTTCAAAATGTATTAAATGTATGCGCTGTATTCAGGTCTGTGATAAAATACAGGGGCTGCATGTCTGGGATTTGACCGGAACAGGTTCAAGAACTACGGTAAATGTATCTTTAAATCGAAAAATTGAAGAAGCAGACTGCTCTCTTTGTGGACAGTGTATTACCCATTGTCCGACTGGTGCACTGCGGGTTCGGGATGATACAGAAAAAGTATGGAATGCAATAGAAGATAAGAAAAAGGTTACTGTTGTACAGATTGCGCCTGCAGTTCGTACTGCATGGGGAGAAGTGCTGGGAATGAAGCGTGAGGATGCTACGGTCGGAAAGATGGTAGATGCACTGAAACGAATGGGATTTGATTATGTATTTGATACTGTATTTTCAGCAGATTTAACGATTATGGAAGAAGGTGCAGAGTTTGTAGAGCGTTTCCGCAAAGGAGAAACAAGAAATCATCCGATGTTTACTTCCTGCTGCCCGGGATGGATTCGCTTTATAAAATCACAGTATCCACATCTGGTACCATATCTTTCTACTGCAAAATCTCCGCAGCAGATGTTTGGAGCGGTAATGAAGAGTTATTTTGCGGAAAAGATTGGAGTAAAACCAGAAAATATTGTAACAGTTTCCATTATGCCTTGTGTAGCGAAAAAGGGTGAAAGCAAGATGGAGCTTTACTATGAAGAGTATGGCGGACATGATGTCGATTTGGTGCTGACAACTCGGGAGTTAGATCGCATGATTCGTTCGGCTCATATTAAGGCAGATACTTTGGTAGAAAAAGAATGTGATCAGATTATGCATGACGGAACAGGAGCAGGTGTTATTTTTGGTACAACCGGCGGGGTAATGGAAGCAGCTCTTCGTTCGGCGCATTATTTGATTACTGGGAAGAATCCGAATCCAGATG
This sequence comes from uncultured Lachnospiraceae bacterium, assembly GCA_910585855.1. Taxonomy (GTDB): domain Bacteria; phylum Bacillota; class Clostridia; order Lachnospirales; family Lachnospiraceae; genus MGBC114844. The sequence continues at coordinate 7,672 of CAJUGZ010000072.1, forward strand.
CATTTCATTCGGTTCGTGGAATGGAAGCCGGAAAGCAGGGATGGACAGAAGCTACGATTTCGATTGCGGATGCACAGGTGAAAGTGGCAGTAGTAAGCGGACTTGGAAATACCAGACAGCTTTTGGAAGCATTGGAGGCTGGAAAGGTACACTATGACTTTATAGAGGTTATGGCCTGTCCGGGTGGATGTGTTGGCGGCGGAGGACAGCCGATTCATGATGGAGAAAGTTTGACAAATGAACGGCGGGAAAATCTTTACTTTTTGGATCAGAATTATGCGATTCGGTTTTCACATGAAAATCCAGATATTCTTCGGCTTTATCAGGAGTATATGGAGCGTCCGAATTCTCATAAGGCACATATGCTTTTGCATACGGATCATAAGGCTTGGGAGATGCCAAGAGCACCGAGAAATCGCTGATAGGCAGATTGGTTAGAAAATTTAAGGGGCAAGGAAGTACTTGCTCCTTTTTCTTTGCTGGGGGGACGCTAGATGCGGTTGGCTCGTTTCCTTTGTTTGCTCCGCTCCGAACGGTAAGAAAGTCTAAGGCTTCTTGTCTGGGTGCATCCAACCGGACGAACCGGGGCGCAATTCGCCCGCATTACAGGCGAAATGTTTGTGGTGTAAGGAAGTATTCTGGCAGCCGTAAAGTGTGACCTTCTCTATAATGCGGGCTAAACACGCCCCTTTTTTTGCTACACACTGCATGGAAGCAGTATGTGCAAAAAATTCTAGGTTTTCTATAGAAGCCTAAGACTTTCTAACCATTCTCCGAAGTCGCAGACAAAGGAAACGAGCCAACCGCATCTGGCTGTTGATTGGATAGCGGTAGTTCTAAATAATTTGAAAGCAGAAAATAACAGATTTTATCTGATACATTGTTTTATGTGTTGGAAAAGTTTTGATGAAATTTATTTTTTTGTTCTGGTGTCCTCCCTTTGAAAAATCACTTATGGAATCTTTCTTTTTGTTTATTGACATTCTCTTATAAAGAATATAAAATAATTTATTTAAGAGAGTATAAAAATATGCAGTATAAAAAAAGTTTGCTCACTGGTTTTTAACAATGGGTAGTTTATAAGTATATGAAACAGAAAATCTTATAAGGAGCAGCAGGAAAGGAAAATGGAGTCACAAAATGATATAAAAAGAAAGATACAAGAAAAGATACAGGATAAAAAAAAGAGGTTAAGCAAAGGACAGCGGCTGATTTTAAATTATATTGAAGAACATTCGGATAAAGCGGCTTTTTTAACGGCTGCAAAGCTGGGAGAGGCAGTTGGGGTTAGTGAATCTACGGTGGTGCGGTTTGCGATTAGTCTTGGTTATGAAGGGTATCCGAAATTTCAGAAATCGCTTCAGGAACATGTGAAACAAAAGCTGAATTCGATTCAACGAATGGAAATGACGTCTGGGGTTCTTTCGGATCTTTCGGAATCTGGTGTGTTGGAATCGGTATTGAATTCTGATATAGAAAAGATTAAGACGACATTGGAAACGATTGATAAGACGGGATTTGAACAGGCGGTGGAAACGATTCTTCGGGCAGAAACGATTTATATTATTGGAATTCGAAGCTGTGCACCGCTTGCCAGTTTTCTTGGATTTTATTTGAATTTGGTTTTGGAAGATGTGCGGATTTTGCAGAGCAGTAATTCTAGTGAATTGTTTGAACAGATGCTTCGAATTGGGGAAAAGGATGTGATTATTGGTATTAGTTTTCCACGTTATTCTATGCGTACATTAAAGGCATTGGAATTTGCTCATAATCGGGGAGCGCAGGTGGTTACTTTAACGGATAGCAGTAATTCGCCTATGAATTTATATTCTTCCTGCAGCTTGTTGGCAAAGAGTGATATGGCTTCAATTGTGGATTCTTTAGTAGCTCCTTTAAGTGTGATAAATGCTTTGATTGCTGCACTTTGTATGAAGAAGCAAAAGGATGTAGTTCATACATTAGAAACTTTGGAAAAGATATGGGGGGAGTATCAGATCTATAATAAGGATGAAATTTCTCCAGTCGAAAAGAAAATAGAATAAAATGATAAGGAATGTGCAGTGTAGTGAATGGAATCAGGAGCAGTGAGAAAGAAAGGAGAGAGAATGAGCAGAGTATTGATTGTCGGCGGCGGTGCGTCGGGGATGCTGGCGGCTGTTTTTGCTGCTCGGAAGGGACATAGTGTTCAAGTATTTGAAAAAAATGAAAAGTTGGGGAAAAAGGTTTATATTACAGGAAAAGGACGCTGCAATATTACCAATGAATGTGATATGGATACTTTGTTTGCCAATGTGGTTGGGAATCCGAAATTTCTGTATAGTGCTTTTTATGGATTTAATAATTATGATATGATGGATTTTTTGGAAGAATTGGGGCTGAAATTGAAAACAGAGCGTGGTGGAAGAGTGTTTCCGGTATCTGATAAGGCATCTGATGTGATTTTTACTTTGCAGAGAGAGATGCAGCGATTGGGAGTGAAAGTGTATTTGCATACAAAGGTAGAGGATATATTGGCAGAACAGGATCGATGTGTTGGCATAAAGCTGGCAAATCGGCAGACAATAAAGGGAGATGCAGTATTGATAGCAACGGGAGGGCTTTCTTATCCTGCTACGGGTTCAACAGGGGATGGGTATCGGTTTGCACAGAAGTTAGGACATCATGTAAGCCAGTTAGAACCGGGGTTAGTTCCTTTTGTGGCAAAAGAAGCATGGGTAAAGGAGCTTCAGGGAATTTCATTAAAAAATATACAAGTGACGATTCTTTATGGAAAAAAGCCAGTTTATACCGAATTTGGAGAAATGTTGTTTACTCATTTTGGAGTAAGCGGACCTGTGATTCTTCGAGCCAGCAGTCTGGTAAAGGATGCAATGAAAAAGGGTGAGTTGATTCTTTCGATTGATTTAAAGGCGGCACTTCAAAAAGAACAGTTAGAGGCACGGCTGCTTCGGGAGTTTGAGGCAAATCAGAATAAGCAGATAAAAAATGTGATGGATACACTGCTTCCAAGAAAGATGGTTTCTGTAGTTTTAAATTATATGGGAATTTCAGAGGAAAAAAAGGTACATGCCATAACAAAGGCAGAACGAGGAGTTATTATTGATTCGTTAAAAAATTTTCGGCTTACTTTAACTGGATATCGAGGATTTTCCGAGGCGATTATTACACAAGGCGGGGTCAATGTTTCGGAGATTTTGCCTTCCAGTATGGAATCACGGATAGTAAAGGGAGTTTATTTTATAGGGGAAGTGTTGGATTTAGATGCACTGACGGGAGGATTTAATTTACAGATTGCTTGGTCTACGGCTTATGCAGCAGCGAATTCATTGTAGAGGGATGCTCTAAAACTACTGTATTTTTGTGCATCCAACCGGATAGACCAGATTTGGCATCCAATTTGGGAAAAATTTCTTTGATAATAGTTTTTTATAGGTGAAATGTTTTGGTTTCTTGGTGATGGTTGTAAATAGATTTGATTATAATGAATAAAATAAGGAAAATGGAGAATGTTATGAAGTATAGTATTGCGATAGATGGACCGGCAGGGGCTGGTAAAAGTACCATTGCAAAGGCATTGGCAGAGAAATTGGGATATATTTATGTAGATACTGGTGCAATGTATCGGGCGATGGGACTGTATTTTCTTCGGCTTGGAATTGCAGGAGAGGATCAGGCAGCAATTTCGGAATTTTGCAAAAATGTAAGAGTGGAAATTGTATATCAGGAAGGAATACAGCAGGTATTTTTGAATGGAGAAAATGTAACGGCATTTTTAAGGGAAGAAACGGTAGGGCGAATGGCATCTTCTATTAGTGTTTACCCAGAAGTTCGTCTTAAATTAGTGGAATTGCAAAGAGAGATTGCTGAAAAAGAAAATGTAATTATGGATGGGCGGGATATTGGAACTTATGTTTTGCCAAATGCAGATTTAAAGATTTATTTGACAGCAAGTGCAGAGGCAAGAGCAAACCGCCGCTATCAGGAGTTAAAGGAAAAAGGAATAGAAAGTCAGTTTGAAGTAATTAAACAGGATATGGAAGAACGAGATGCAAGAGATAAAAATCGTGAGTTTGCACCTCTTAGACAAGCAGAAGATGCAGTGCTTGTGGATACTTCAGATATGACTGTGGAAGAAGTGATAAATTCGATTTTGGCTATTATTTGATTTTGTTTATTAAGGAAAATGTGAAATAAGCCGATAAAAATAAGAAGAGTAATTTTTTTAATATGGAAAAAATTGGCAAGTGGAATAGATTTTGTTTGGAATGTGAGGAAATTTTTTTTATGGAAGTTATCGTGGCGAAATCAGCAGGATTTTGTTTTGGTGTGAAAAAAGCAGTAGAAGCAGTTTATCAGCAGCTTTCTTCTTTGGATCATCCGACAATCTATACATATGGACCATTGATTCATAATGAAGAAGTGGTGCGTGATTTGGAGGAGAAAGGTGTTTTGGTGCTGCATAGTGAAGAGGAACTAGAAAATCTGGCAGAGGGAATTGTAGTACTGCGTTCTCATGGAGTAGAAAAGCGAATTTATGATAAATTGGAGGAAAAAGGACTTACGATTGTAGATACAACCTGTCCTTTTGTAAAAAAGATTCATAAAATAGTAGCCGAAAACAGTGAAAAAGGTTGTCAGATTGTAGTGATTGGAAACGATAAACATCCAGAAGTAGAAGGAATTAAAGGCTGGTGTACTACAACTCCAGTTATTATAGAAAATGAGCAGCAGGCAGAAGATTTTACCGCAGAAGAGGGAAAAAAAGTCTGTATTGTTTCACAAACAACATTTCATTATACAAAATTTAAAGATTTAGTTGAAATTATTTCAAAAAAGGGTTATGATATGATTGTCCGTAATACAATCTGCAATGCGACAGAAGAACGGCAGACAGAAGCAAAACAGATTGCTTCTAAAGCAGATGCCATGATAGTGATTGGCGGAAAGAGCAGTTCAAATACGCAGAAGCTGTATGAAATATGTAAAAAGGAATGTGAAAATACTTACTATATACAGACACTTGTTGATTTGGATTTTGATGTATTAAAATCCATGGGTCGCGTAGGTATTACAGCAGGGGCTTCCACCCCAAATAATATTATCGAGGAGGTTCATACTAATGTCAGAATTAAGTTTTGAACAAATGTTGGAAGAATCATTTAAAACAATCAGAAATGGGGAGGTAGTCGAAGGTACTGTAATCAGTGTTAAGGAAGATGAAATCGTCTTAAATATAAATTATAAGGCAGATGGCATTATTACCAGAAGCGAATACACGAATGTTCCAAATGCAGACCTTACGACTATGGTTTCCATTGGCGATAAGATGCAGGTAAAAGTAATGAAAGTCAATGACGGCGAAGGTCAGGTATTGCTTTCCTATAAGAAATTGGCAGCGGAAAAAGGAAACAAAAGACTAGAAGATGCCTATAACAATAAAGAAGTATTAAAGGCTACGGTTGCTCAGGTATTAGACGGTGGATTAAGTGTTGTGGTGGATGAAACCCGTGTATTTATTCCTGCAAGTTTAGTATCGGATACTTATGAGAAAAATTTAGAGAAATATGCAGGACAGGAAATTGAATTTGTAATCAGTGAATTTAATCCAAAAAGAAGAAGAATTATCGGTGACAGAAAACAACTGCTGCTTGCAAGAAAGGCAGAGCTTCAAAGAGAATTATTTGAGCGGATTTCGGTTGGTATGACAATCGAAGGTACAGTAAAGAATGTAACCGATTTTGGTGCATTTATAGATTTAGGCGGTGCAGACGGTCTGCTTCATATTTCGGAGATGTCTTGGGGGCGTGTAGAAAGCCCGAAAAAGGTATTTAAAGTTGGCGATACCGTAAAGGCATTTATTAAAGATATCAGCGGTGATAAAGTAGCATTGAGCTTAAAGTTCCCGGAAGCAAATCCTTGGACCAATGCGGCTGAAAAGTATGCAATTGGAACAATTGTAGAAGGCAAAGTAGCCAGAATGACCGATTTTGGTGCTTTTGTAGAGTTAGAATCTGGTGTAGACGCATTGCTTCATGTATCTCAGATTTCAAAGGAACATGTGGAAAAGCCTTCTGATGTGCTGAAAGTTGGACAAGTGATTAAAGCAAAGATTGTTGATTTTAATGAAACAGATAAAAAGATTAGTTTAAGTATGAAAGCATTAGAAACTCCGGCAGAGGAAACAGCTCCGGCAGAAGAATAAAAGAATAACTTTCCCGCAGTTGACAGTCAGATTTATATTTTTTGAAGTTGGACGGAGAACGCTGAAAGAGGAATGGAGATCGTGTGAAAAGACAGCACTTAAGTGCCGACGGGAAATGATGACCCTGCATCGATCTCCATTCTGCTTTCGGCTGTGCACTTTAGACCGAAAAAATTACGATAAATGTTTACTGTAGTGTTGGGATGTGTCAGGAAGGAGCACATTAGGATGGATTATCAACAGTTTAAGACACAGGTACTTTCTTTAACTAAGATTGATTTAAATGCATATAAAGAGCGTCAGATGAAGCGTAGGATTGATTCACTGATTTCGAAAAATAAGTTTTCCGGCTATGATGATTATGTGGCTGCAATTAAAAAGCAGGCGGATTTATTAGAAGAATTTATTAATTATCTTACTATCAATGTATCGGAGTTTTACCGAAATCCAGAGCAGTGGAAAGTATTGGAAAATGAGATTTTGCCTATACTGATGAAAAATGGGACAGGACGGCTGAAGATTTGGAGTGCGGCTTGTTCTACTGGAGATGAGCCTTATACTTTGGCTATGGTGCTTGGAAAGTATATGCCGCTTTCTAGTATTTCAATTATGGCGACAGATATTGATAAGCAGGTTCTTGAAAAAGCACAGGTAGGGCTTTATAATCAAAAAAGTTTGGCAGGCCTGCCAAAAGAATATGTTAGTAAGTATTTTACTTCAGTTGGAACTTCGGCTTTTCAAATTAGTAATGATATTAAAAAATGTGTGCAGTTTAAGCAGCATAATCTGTTAAAGGATACATATCCTACTAATTTTGATTTGATTCTTTGCCGGAATGTATTGATTTATTTTACAGAGGAAGCAAAGGAAGAGATTTATCGGAAGTTTAATGCAACTTTACGAGTTGGCGGGTATCTTTTTGTTGGAAGTACAGAACAGATTATTAAGTATCGGGAGTTAAATTACGAATCTTATAAATCATTTTTCTATAAGAAAATACGATAAAAATTTTGAAAGTCCTATATTTCTGAAAGATTTCGGAGATATGGGATTTTTTTGTATTTATAATTTATATTAAAGCAGGCAGCAAGACCGTTTGGGGTTTGCTGCCTGTTTCGAAGTAATACCTATGGGGTTTCAATTTTGGGGGAAAATTGATTTTTTAGGTATACTTCATTATAGAGTATACTACATCGAAAAAGAAAAGTCTAGTATTATTTTAAATTTTTGCTATACTTTTTTTGAATGGGGAGGTTGAGAGTGAAAGGGAGGTCTATTTCGGGTGCTAGAGGACGCCAGATTCGAAAACGGTGGGCAGCCTGCTGTTCCGGTTTCCAAAAAGTAAGAAGTTCTAAGACTTCTGCCTTTTCCTTTTCCCAACCAGACAGACCGGGGCGCAATTCGCCCTTATGACAGCCGAAATGTAATTGGTATAAGGAAGGTTTTTCTCAGCTACAAGACCATCCTTTCCTATCGTTCGGGCTAAACACGCCCCTTTTTTTTCACACCCTGCATGGAAGCAGGATGTGAA
>CAJUGZ010000073.1 GCA_910585855.1 uncultured Lachnospiraceae bacterium
AACCTTGAAATGCTGGAGTCAGAGTCCAGTGCCTTACCGTTTGGCGATAGCCCTATCTTTCTTTTTCACTTATCGGTGACAGAAGGTATTATATCGAATCTAAATCAAAAATGCAAGTACTTTTTAAAAAAAATTAATTAATTTTTCATTTTTTCCTTCACTACCAACTTTCTAGATGCTGTCTTGCTGTATTTTAGCACCTTATGTGTCCGCTATGAAAATAGGAAATGCTAAGCGCAAGCGGGTTCGGAATAGACCTTCCTTTCGATTTCAGCGTCCCCCTCTCTATAAAAAATCAGGCTTAATTGATTATTAATAATTTTTAATTACTTTAGTGAACTACCTATTGTCTAAAGCCAATGGGCTTCCTGTTTCATAGACCTCGCAACCTACTATCTCCACAGGCGTAAATTCGGGCTGCACCAGCCCTATAACGGTTTATACCATACATTCGTACCTTGTATATTTTACGTGCTGAAGGAAAGCTTGGTTTTCGCATAAAATTTCTCAGCACAACCATCTATATACAGTTATCAATGTTCGTGTATAGATAGATTATAGCAGAAAATATACGTTATGGCAACCGTTAGTTTCGTGGTCTTAACCCATCCTTTAAAGCGAATGGAATTGCGACCACATTTTTTCAATTACAATCGCCGATATTAAAGACAGCCCTGTCAATACCAACATATCTATTAAAGAATTTTTTGCTCCATATATTACTTTTGCAACCTCATAAAAATAATAGCAATAAAAACTATGAATTAACCACATATTTGTACTATATTCTCCTAAAAACTCTAATATATTACAAAGAATGATATGTGAATCTAATAATTCCAGTACAAACAAAATAAAACATGGAACACAAAACAGATCGAGCCAGCCACCAAATATAAAATTTCTTATATATATAACCAAAACAATACCAAAAATAGAAATTATTTTTCTTTTCCATTTTGGAATATCTTTTAATAAACCTACTATTTGTATTTCCTCATACTTAGCAAATATAATTCCCATAAAAAAAGGTATACAATAGATGTCAATTGTAAAAAAATTAGAATATAATACATCCGACCCTAAACTTTTAAATATTTCTATATTTCTAATTGCAGGAAAAATACTTCGAATCAATATCTCCAATAATATAACTAAAAAAACTTCTGAGAAAAATCCTCTTTTTTCTTTTAATCTTTCTATCCATACATATCCTAAAAACATAGTGCAAAGATATGTTTTGAAAAACCACCACTCTCTGTTATAAGTACATTTCCATCCAATCAAATTACAGAAAAATTCATTTAAATTAAATTTAGAAAAAACATTACACAAAACACTTTCTTCACAGTACACAGGCTGATTCGAAAAAAATAAAAAACCAACGGGAATAAATACAAAAAATACCTTCCAATAGGACTGATACATTTTTATCACTCTTTTACACAGTACCCCCCCGGATTGAACATATCGATATATCCCATAACCTCCTAAAAACATATATAAAGATACGCAGATTTTTCCAAAAATTCCGATTGACCTTTCTATACTGATCTCTCCCACTTGCAAAAAAGGCTGAAATTCAAAACCTGTAACCATTCTTTTTGGAAATGCAAAAAGATGATGTGCCATCATTAATAGAATTGCAATTCCTTTTATTATTTTTGTATCTTTTTTTGTAAGTATCACTTTATTTCTTCCTCTTTTTTCGTATTTTTACTAATCTCCTAAGTATTTATTTTTTTATATTTTATATTTTTATTTGAAATAATTATTATACTAATAACTATAATAGTTGATAAAACACTTATTATAAAACTTATTTTATTTATCGCTGTACTATAAAAAAATTGAATCTGATTATCACCAGCAAAAACAGGAACTGCCATCAATCCATTTATATTTAAAATTTCAACAGATTCTCCATTTACAGAAGCACTCCATCTTTTTCCAAATGGTACACTAAAAAAAGCATATTTATCTTTATCACAAACAATTTTTGATGTAAACCCTGTAAAAGAATGTTTAAATTCTATTGAACTCTCTGCCTTATGACTTAAAATATCTGCATATTTATTTTGTGCAGAAAACTCCTTTTCTGTACTTAAATCATAATGTTCTAATACTCTTTTAACGATTGGCTCGTCCTCATCCTTTACCACTAATGTACTTAACATTACTCTAGATAAAACAGCTTTATCCAATTTCTGAAACTCACTCTGTAAAATATAAGAATCATAGGTAAAACCGACAGGAAGTGCTGTAGGATCTTCATAGATATATACTTCACAATTTCCATTATGTTTTATTTGAACAGCTTCTTTATCCTCTTGTTTTTTCTCTGTTATATAATATCTTACAGATAATAATTCATTTGTTCCATCTGGTCCTGCTGGTGTTTGTGTATGCCTATGTTTTCCAATTCCATCATAAAACTCAAATATTCCTGTATCAACTGTTGAAATAAAAGAATTTACACTCGTTAAGGAACTTCCCATATTTCGATTATAATAAGAATCATCTAATGTATAACGATAAGGTAAAATATCAGATTCCAAATCTTCTCCTGTTCTAACAATCTCATTATAAACTTCTTGTGCAGAATTCCACTTTTCATTCTGATGATACCGAACAATATTTAACATAATATTAAGACATCCAACAGAAGCTATCAATACAAATAATAATAGATAAAAGTATTTTTTAAAATGTTTTACTAAAAGAAGAACGATTAAAATACTTGACAATCCCAATAAAAGATAACAAAAAAATGCCGGTAAACTATTAATAGCATTTTCTATGTCATTTGACCATTTAAAAAATAAAAGATATGTACTTAACAGCAAAATAGCAACTACAATCCCTCTTCCGGCTTTTACAACATTCTTTTTTACTTTTTCATCCTCTCTTGTTCGCTCTATTATCTTTATTGATGCCAACACCATAATTAATATTGGCATATAATACCATCTTCTATAGGATTCTGCATTAAATAATGTAAAAATATTATTGAATAAAGGAATCAATGCTGTTATCAAAGAAAGTTTTAATATTTTATCAATCCAATCCTTTTTTTGTTCCATCATATAAGCCACTACAAATAAAATTCCCACTGCAGGTAAATATGCTGCATTAGAATACCAATTCGATGCAGCTAATACCGATTGATTACTCAGTGTTTCATTTGGCAAAAGTAAGGCTTTTATAAACTGTAGATAATCTCTTGATGAAAAAGAAACAGCATTTGCCCCAAGTATATGATTGGATACTCTTCCGTTAGATAATATTGCATAAATCGAAGGAATAAAAAGAACTGCTGCCATTCCAACCCCTAAAAGTCCTTCCAAAAAACATTGACTAACTTGTATAACAAGCTCTTTCCACTTTCTCTCTTTTATCATAGTAATAACCGAATATCGAATTATATAATAAGCAATTAAAAATACCACTTCTCCTATAAAAAAATTCCAATTTACTAACACATTTACAGATACAAATAATGCAAACTTTCCATACCTTTTTTCTTCTATTAATTGCTCTAATCCAATTAATAACAATGGAAAAAGTGCAACAACATCATGAAAATGATAAAAAACAATATTTGCTGCCTGATAACCACAAAACGCATATAGTACAGAACCAATTACAGCACACCACTGGTTTTTTGTATAACGCTCAAAATATAAATAAGAAGTAAGTCCGGCAACCGCATACTTTAACATAAAAATCCAACCCACTAAATAAGGAAATGCTGTTGGCGGAAATAACAAAGAAACCCAGAAAAACGGACTGCCTAAATTATAAAAACTAAAAGAAGAGATAAAATCTGATCCCATATCAATCGCCCAGTTAAAATAAATATCTCCAGACTTTACAGCACGATTTGCAAATATATTAAACGGCAGTTCCTGTGCATTAAAATCATTTGACAAAGAAAACAGACCATTATATTTCACCAAAAAATATCCAAACGCAATCATTGCTATCAGCCAATTTAATCCAAACACCCCTATTTTCATTTTAAACTTTTTTTCCTTCATTCCAAACCCCTTTTCTATCATAATTGGTATTTAACGATAACATGGTATTTCTTGTATATGAGTATCAAAAAATAATAAATCAATTATCCTATTTGTTTTATTATCAATTACAGCAATATTAAACCCTCTCCCATTTTTTGAATACTCCATACCATCTATTTGAATAGAAGATCGATTTCCCCCATTTAAAGTCCGGCTTTCCAAAACAACTTCATGACCTTCTATCTCCCCCTCAAAATAAGAACATTCTTCTCCATTTCCTATCTCTTCCAATACTTTTTTCCCATTCAAAATACAAGCAATATAGCTATGATAGGATTTCTCCAATAAAATATCTGCCAATTCCAATCCAAATTCCTTCATCTCATCAATCATTTCTTCTGTAAGACTATATCCCTGTATATCCTTTATCGAAATATAAATTGTACAATCTGTTAATTCCTTCAATTGTTTTAAATAACCTAAAATCTCATCTTCTGTTCGAAGCCGAAGCTGCATCTTATAATTTCTAAATTCTATATAATCCTTCTCCATAAAATCATAATCCAAATGATCTCTTACATCTAAAACGTCATAATGACTAACTAGAAACTCTCCAATATAAGAAGAAATCTTCTCTGCTCCATAAGCATTAAAATAAAACTCCCCATCCAAATCCTTCTTTAAATCTAATTCCGTTTCATTCAACAATTCTGCAAAACTAATATAAGCAATTCCATTCTGCTCCGCAATTTCCTGAACTTTATTATAATATCTCTGATTTTGCAGCATATCACCCAAAACTTCATGGTTAACATTAAAATTTACCGGCATTGTAGTAAATACCAATGAAACATTATTTTCTTTACATAAATCAATAATTTTATACAAATACGTCCGTGCAAAAAAAGATAACTCCTCCTTTTCTTCTAAAATTTGAAACTCCTCTATTGGTTTAGACACATAATGCACTTTTGCCCCATACTGTTTATATCCGCTGCTTAAAAAATCAATCTCTTTTAATCTATTCCACTGATTATAAGCATTTATAAATTCAAATAAAAAATCCGCTCCTTCTCCAGCCGACACTATATCAGAAGCAAACTGCACCTTTTCTTTCCAATTCATCTGATCAACAATATAATGCAGCGAAATATCATTCACATCATATCGATCACAAGCTGTATACATACAATCCACTACCAGCACTTTAATATCCTTTTCAGAAATCACTTGTTTCGCTAAATAATAAGTTGCAGCAAGTGATTGATTTTTACTTCCCAAATTATAAGATGCAATTCCATATTCATGATATAATTCCATAGGATATACTGCATTTTTCATAATAGAAGAACCTAAAAAGACAACATCAAACTTGTTTTGCTGATAGTCAGCATATCCTTCTATATCTATCTCTGTTTCTCTTTTTTTATTCACCCCTATACAAATAAAAAAAATTATTAATATAAAAGCTATAAAAACTATACTCTTTAAACACCTTCTCTGTTTCATAAATAAAATCCTTTCATTTTATTATAAGCAGAAACTAATATAAAATCTTAAAACCTGCCTAAAATCTTTTTTGTTATTCAATTCACAGCCAGATGCGGTTTGCACTAATACCCAATTAAATATAAATTATATCCAATAAAAACAATAACCCCCAAAAATGCAAGGCTTAAATATGACATCGGTATAATATGTACTCCTATTAAATATGGCATATACGCTAATAAAGAAATCAATATCAATAAAAATGCCACCGAAATTCTTCTAATATTCTTCATTCCATATAAAATAGCCAATAAATCCAATAAAAACCCATATCTTTCATGCATATGAGGAAGAAAATATACAACTAATGCTACCGTAAACACAGCTATTTCTATCATTCTCTCTTTCGTTATATTAAATTTTTTCAAATACATCCAATATGCAACTCCTCCTAACAAACCAAGTGTAAAATAAATCCCTGCTTTGCTTAATTCATCTGCATGATGCTTTGCCTGTAATACTTCATTAAATAATACATAGGCATTTGGATAATTTAATGTACCATAAGGGTAAGATACAGACTGCTTCAAATAAATAGACAACAACTCCCCCCATCCCCTTCCCTGCATCCACGCTGGTATAGAAAGAACCACATAAACAAAAGGGATCCAAAAAAAACTGTAAAATTTTACTTTCCCTTTTAACCACATAATAACTAAAAACGGAAATATAAATACCGTCTGAAACTTAAAAGAAAAAGCGATTCCTATAAAAATCATACAGATATGATCCTTTTCTTTCATTAAAAAACATAATCCAATCAATATAAACGTAGAATAAATAACATCACATTGACACCAATATGCACTATTCAAAATAACAGTTGGACAAAAAAGCAATATTACCCCCCGAAAAGTGATTTCCTAAAATTTTTTGTTACTTCAAATAAAATAAAAAACACAATTACCGCTGCACAATAATCAAAAAAGATAGAAACCAATTTTAAAGCATATAAATCATTCTTTGTGATATAAGACAAAATACACATAATATACATATAAGGAGAAGCATAATCTGATATCTGAATTCCCAAAGAATTCCATCCTCCATTGATACGGATTTTTTCCATCCATTTCGATAAAAAGTCATTATAATCTCCTGTTCGAATCGGCATCATCTGCCACCGAATTAAAAAAGAAATAATTACAATAAGTCCAATAAAAAGCAGATCAATTCGTTTCAGATTCCATGATTTTTTTCCAATTTTCTTTAATAAAACTTTATCTATCATTCGTTCAGACATTTTGAATCCCCCTGCTTTTCCTTTGTTCTTTCACTAATAATATAACGTGGTCTGGCTTTTGTTTCTAAATAAATCTTTCCAATATATTCCCCCAAAACTCCAAGACAAATCAGTTGAATTCCTCCAATAAAGCATATTATACTTGTCATACTTGCCCACCCTGCGACCGTTTTTCCCAATATCTGAATTACAACAGACCAAATTACACCAATAAAACTGCAAAATGATACAAAAATTCCCATCCCGGTAATCATTCGAATTGGCTTAATACTTAGACTAGTAATTCCATCAAAAGCAAGTGCCAGCATCTTTTTTAACGGATAATGACTTTTCCCTGCCATCCGTTCCAATCTTTCATAATACACACATGTACTTTTAAATCCAACAAGAGGAATCATCCCTCTTAAAAAAATATTTACTTCCTTAAACTCTGCAAATTCTTTTAATACTCTGCTGCTGATTAACCGATAATCCGCATGATTAAAAACAACCTCTGCTCCCATCCAATTCAATAACTTATAAAATCCTTCTGCAGTAACCCGTTTAAAAAATGTATCAGTTGCCCGCTTGCTCCTCACTCCATATACAATTTCTGCACCTTCCAAATACTCCTCTACCATCCGATTCATCGCCATAATATCATCCTGCCCGTCACAATCAATAGATATCGTAATATCGCACTGATCTTTTGCCTCCATCAGTCCGGCAAGGACTGCATTTTGATGTCCTCTGTTACGGCTTTGACTAATCCCCATAAAGAAACTTTCTTCTTCTGCTAATTTACAGATAATCTCCCATGTCTGATCTTTACTTCCATCATTTACAAATAAAATACGGCTATTTTCATGAATAAGCTCTTTTTCTATCAACTCTTTTAATTTATCTAAAAATATCTTACTTGTAATAGGAAGCACTTTTTCCTCGTTATAACATGGAATTACTATATACAGTATTGGCTTCATCTGGTATTCTCTCCTTTGTAACCACCTTATTATCAATCTATAAATTCTTATCTCTATTTTTCTTTAAAACATATCCTTCAAATAATTCCAAATCCTCTTTTGTAGTAATCTTTATATTTGTTTGATTTCCCTTTGAAAAATATATAGTTTGTCCCATTTTATACATCAAACTCGTAGTATGCGGCTCTACCTGATTTAAAATTTCTTTTTCTATCGCTTCCTGATAAAGCTGATATACATAACGAAATTGAAAGCATTGAGGACTATTTAGCTGCATAATTTTATCTCTGTCAACCCATTGTGTTGACTGTAAACCCTCCTCATTATTTCCTAGCAGCAGATAACATGGTGTCGCAGAGGAAGAATTTCCCTTTTCTCTACAAACCAATATCCCATCTGTGATAATCTCTTCACTGACAAAAGGAGATGCTCCATAATGAATTAATACAATATCATCTGGTCTTACTTTATCTTTTAAATAAAATACTCCATTTATCACAGAATTTTGAAATGTATCTCCGCCTTTTACAACCCATTTTACTTTTGAAAGATTATATTTTAAAATCAATTCATCCAAATATTCCATATATTGCTCAATGCATACTACCTCTATTGCATCAATTTCACTATGTTTTTGAAAAGCTTCTATCGTATAGACAAGAATTGGTTTTCCTAATACTTCTATAAATTGTTTTGGTTTATCTTTCCCACATCGGCTTCCTACTCCCCCTGCCAAAATAATTGCTATATTCATTCTGTTTCCTCCTAATTTTTTCTCTCATAACTTTGAAGCGCACGATCTACCAAACGAATACAATTCCGATACGCCGGAAGAA
Organism: uncultured Lachnospiraceae bacterium; assembly: GCA_910585855.1. Lineage (GTDB taxonomy): Bacteria > Bacillota > Clostridia > Lachnospirales > Lachnospiraceae > MGBC114844. The sequence goes on from CAJUGZ010000073.1 coordinate 8,615, forward strand.
AAAAGAATCCATCATCATCCCCAACACTTCCCTTATACAATCCCCAACAAAACCAATAAAACCCCGATAATACAATATATGCCGTATAATGCTGATATTCTTTCGGTGTTAATTCTCGTTCAAAATATTCTTCTAAAATCTTTTTTATTTCACTTTCAGATAAATTTCGCCTGCTTAAAATACTGCCTAAATCATGAGCAGGATCATTGATTCCTGAATATTCCCAATCAATTAAATAGAACTCATCCTTTTCTGTTATTAAAAAATTAGGTTCATATGTATCATTATGACACCACACCTTTTCAAACCCATCTAATGTCAGATAATCATTTAACTTTGATACTTTACTTATCAAATCAGAAAATTCTGTATTTAAATCTCCCTTTGAAGCAGAAGCAAGATTTAGTAAATGCATCGCTTCTTTATAGGTATCAAAAACCTTTATCTTCCCCTCCCATTCTTTCCTGTTTATACGATGCAGCACCCTTAAATCATTCATAACCTTTTTTAAATGTTTCGTATTTTCAAAATCACATGGAATGATATCCTCTATATAATAAGATAATTTCCATCCTGCTAAATCAATATAAATTACAGATCGATCAATTCCAATCTCTTTTGCCTTTTCTTGTGCCCAAACTTCCGTTTCACGATTTACCAAATTTGCAGATGTTCCTCCCGGATGACGATATACATAATAAATATTATTTACCATAAATTTAAAATTAACATTCGTAAGACCTTTTTGGATTACCTCTATATTTAAAATATCATTCGGATCACATTTCAATATGGAACAAATATTACTTACAATAAAGGAATCTATATTCATTAAAAAATCCTGATCAAAATTTTTTAAGTCTTCTACCGATTCAAACTCTAATATTTCTTTATTGTAATAACGTTTTGCATAAAGTGTTAATTCCTTTTGATGACTTCCGTAAAACTCTTCCCAAAACATATCTGCTATTCCGAAATTGTTTATTTCTGCTTCCATCAATTTCACAAATACACGGCTAAATTCCTGATCAAAATAGGCATGTCCTGCCATAATCCAAGAATCTTCCCCTCCAACTTTTAAAGATGTAATTACATCTGCATTACTGACAGTCACTGCAAATTCCCTAAATCTTTCCTTACGATACTCAATCGCCCGGTAAGAATTCATTTCCTCTTCTATAAATGGATTTATTATAAAATAGTGATCTGCACAGCAAATATAACTATTACTCAAGTATTCCTTTGAACAAAAAAGAGAATATAAATTTCCTTTATGAATTCCATACGTATTGTTTATAATTAAATTTACCTCTTTATATTTCTGCTCTAAATAAAAAAATTTTTCTTTCATAAATCCAACTACTATATAAATTTCTTTTACACCAGCCTCCAAAAGCTGTTCAATCTGCCGCTCAATCAAAACTTGTTTTTTTATACGAAACAACCCTTTTGGTTTTTCATAGGTAAAAGGAGCAAACCGATTTGACCTGCCGGCTGCCAAAATAATTGCATTTTTCTTCATAATACCTTCTCCTATTCCACTTTATACTTTATTAGTATCTTTTCCAGCTTTTCTTGTTGCTGACCATCTAATTCAAAATGCCGATGACTGATAAGATCATCTGGAATAGTATAAATATTTTGATATACTTGATTTGCATACTTTTCCGCTTCATGCGGAGCACAATAACTATATTCCTCAAATATCACTTTTTCTAATGGAAACATCTCATCTAACCTTCTATTTGATCGATCTGCCGGGGCATAGATTAAATTATCAATCGCCCATATCATATAACTTCCATTTTCTTTATTTGTGATTCCAAATTCTTTTCTTTCCTTTCGATAAAATTCTTCAAATAACTCTCTATAAGCTTGTTCATATTCCTCTTTTGTTCTATTTTCCCTTCTTAATTTATGATTAATCTCTACTGCTAATTTACTTAATTGTCTTTTTAATAAAATTCTATTTTGTATTATTTCTTCTGAAATATCAAAACAATAGTCATAAGGAAAAATATCCAAACAACATAAAATTCCGTCGGATTTAAAATGAAACTGCAGACAATGATTTATATTTGGAACTTCTATATCCTCTAAAAAATAAAAATCTTTTATTACAAAATCTTCCTCATTCTCCATTACTTTTTTTAATTTTTCTAACTGATCCCGCATCATGCATACATCTGTATCATCATCCCATGGTATAAATCCCTTATGGCGAATTGCTCCAAGTAAAGTACCAAAACCAAGCCAATATACAATATGATTTTCCCTGCATATTCTATCAAAATTTTGAAGTAAAATATTTCCGGCAAGCTGCATTTTCCTTAACACGCCAGTTGCCTTTGGCAGTAAACGAAAAAATCGTTTTTTCGCTTCCCTGTCTTCTTCCTCCGAATTTCGATAACATTGCCATAAAATCATTTGTTCTTTCTCCATATTTGTTCTAAGAAAAAAATCCATCTTATTCAATACATCCGACATTCTCTCTATCCGTCTTTGCAGCTGAAATACTTGCTTTTCTATCTCTAAAATACTGCCATAAACTTTCTCACTGCGTCTGCTGCAGGTAAAATAACTGATATGTGTATCAAAACATACCGAATCGATTACTTTCCCACTCTCCCAATCATATATTACAAAATTTAACCCACGGCTGTTTACTGCATAATCTATTCCATTTAATACAATCCGTGCCATATTTTCTTTTTTATAAATACTGCTGAATACAGAAAGATTCACTCCATCTAACACAGTATCATAAGATAAACTCTCTTCTCCCTCTGATAAATTATCAGTCATTACTTTTCCTTTATTAATCACTGCAATATAACTATGCCAATGCTGCGCACATAAATTCGTTTTCATTCCAAGAGAATATATCTTTTCTGCTAGATCAGCCGAAAGCATCATTCCCACTGTATCTTTTACTGCAATTATTAGTAATATATGTTCTTTTATCTTTGTTATGGCATCTATATAACTATAAATAGAAGTAATCATTTCAATCGATTTTTCTTTATTTATCTGCTTATATTCGTCCATTTTTTTCTTCCATCCTCTATAAAATCCCTAAATAATGTTTCCAAAATTCACTTTGCATCAACTCTTTTCCACGCTCTGCATATTCCTCATTCACCTTATCATAATATTGGTTTGTAGCAGCAATCACTCTTTTTAATAATCTTTCACACGCTTTCGCTTCTTTTACATCACGTTTTGTAATAAATCCCTTTTGACTTACCTTATCATAATTAATGACTTTCTCTGCCCGATATACATTACTATGTTTTCCATCTGCTACAGAAGTAACAGCCACTTTACATTTTGGCTTTAAAAACGTTCCATTTATCGTAACTCTTCTTATGATTCGATGCCCAAGTGAAGTTTTTACCTTTTCCCCCAAAGCATTTTTATAAGAAGGATAATCAAAACCTTCTTCTAATTCTTCAATATACTGCATTTTATATCCTTCATTCATAATCCACTTATGAAGTTTCTCCCCATCCTGTTCCTTTAACCAATCAATTCCTTTATAAAAATCCATTACTCCTCTCATCAAAAGCCGTGCATTTTTATAACGATATAAATACAATTCCACTCGAACCTGTTTTTCCATCACTTTAATAAATTCTTTTTTATCCAAAGCAATATGATGAATTGCATTATCAATTAACCGATTTCTTAATATATAATAAAACATAGAAGAAGAATACTTATTTTCAAACGGCTCATGCCATACACAAATCCCATTCATCAAAATAACCTTCTTTATATTTCTTAAACCATATTCCACATCATCTCCACGAATAAAAATAGGCAAAGGAAGGTTATTTTCTGTAACAATTTCCAAAGGAACAGCACAATACCACCATGCACAATAATCCACCTTCTCCTCCGTTTCATTATATAAACAAGCCTCAACTGAACGTAAATCTAATCCACTCTTTCTGCTGACCAAATATCCACGATCCCACAATGCCCCTGACTCTACTTGTATATAAGCTTTATCCAAACGAAGCATAGCACCGCCAATAAATGCTTTTTTATATTCCTCTTTCAAAAGAGACAACAATACCCATGTCCGAAAAAGAGATTCTACTTCAATCACTATATCATCATCCATAAGAAGTGCATGAGTATAACCTTCCTCTTTCTGTAATTTTTTTATTTCTATTAAGCCACGGGTAAATCCGCCTGCACCGCCTACATTTTTATTCTGAATCAAATAAATATAATCGGTATTAAATTTATTTTTTTCTAATGTACTGGCATTATCAATCAAAAATATATGAAGGTTTTTTCGAAATATCTTATAATTACTGCAAAAATCGATTCCCCATAACTTCTCCTCAATCAATCCCATATTCTTCTCTACAAACTTCTCACGCCGAAATGTACAAATATTCAAAGCAATTTTTGCAAATCTATCTGCATCCTGATCCGTCCAATAAAATCCTCCATAAAATTCCGTATCCTCAAGTGCAACAATATCAACAGAATAAATTCCATTTGTATTACTGTCTTCAAATTTTAAGGTAACTTCCTCTCCCGCCGATTCTAAAATAGATTCATTTAAAAAATGGCTTTGCACTTCCTCCCCTATTCTCTCTTTCCGAATCAAACGTATTTTAGCCTTTCCTTTTATCTTTAAATTTACAAAAACATGTTTTACCTTTGTATACTTCTTCCATTTTCCAATTGACAAACTATTAAAATAAGTATCAAAATATAAACATGCCTTCTCCTTCAGCAATATTTTGTTCTGTGACAAAGTATACTCTACCTCTCCAACTGTTCTAAAATATAACTCCTCTTCCGTACTGGTTTCCACAGAAGGAAAAATAAAATTTTGAATTACCATTTCTATCCTCCACTCCTTTATCTCACAATTTTTTCTAATTTTACAATTTCTTCTATCTGCAAAAAACTTTTATCCAAACCCAAATTTCCTTTTTTAACACAAAAAAAACAGACACCTTCCGCCTTGCTTCCAAACAAATCCTCTGATGATTTTTCTCCGAATCTATTTGATAAAGCCAATCCTCTCCTTTCTGATAATCTTCTATTGCAAGCAGTTTCATATATTCCCGCTGCCATTGTCCATGCCGAATATTCCCCAAAAATTCTAAAAACCAGCACTTTAACAAATATTGTTTTGCATAACCAATCCGTGCATTTGTAAATGCTGCATTTCTTACATCATAATAATGAATCACTGCCGACTGCCGAGAAAGGCTTCTCTCATGCCAAACCTGTATCCCGTTTAGTATAATTGGCTGCCCTCCATGCCGAAGCCCATATTCCACATCATCACAATGCAGAAAAAACGGCATCGGCAGATTTTCTATCGTATACTCCATTGGAAAACAAGCAAACCACCAGCCGGAATACTCCCCTCTCTCCTGATTCATCCGATAAAGAAACTCTCTTTTTACCATATCCTGACAAGCCCCTATATGCTGTATCACCCCTCCATTCCAAACATCCGAAGCGGTATACTGTACCGTCCTCTGATCCAAACAAAACATCCGTCCGGCAACTACCTCCATCAAATAATCCTCTTTTATATAAGAAAGCAAAGCAAACAACCGATAAAACGTTTCTATATGAAACTCCACATCATCATCCATAAGTAAAATATGCGTAGCCAAAAACCGTCCTTGATCCTTCTGTGTTTCCAAAATCCCCCTTGTAAATCCTCCTGCACCCCCTGTATTTCGATTCGAATAAAAATACCAATTCTCCCGCTTCCATTCTTCCTTTATTTTTAGTTCAGACGAATTATCCACAACCCGAATACACAACTTCTTATTCTGCCAAAAACCCTCCCGAAAAAAATCACTCTCCCCCAGTCGCTCCAAATTTTTGGCTAACTGCTCCTCCCGTTTATAAGTACAAATAATAAGCGAAATCTTTATATCCCTTTCCACTCTATCCTCACTAAAATAAAAAGCTCCATAAAAAACCACTTCTGTTTCCGCTTCCAATCGAAAATAAAGCATCCCCCGCAAATCTTCCTCCAAAATTCCCCAAGAATACGTTCTGGCTTCCTTTTCACAAAAATACCATTCCCTCCGCTTTCTATCCTCCTCTCCCTTCTCCCCCATCTCCATCAAAATCAATTTCCCACTCCCTGCCACAGTAACACAAAGATAAGCCTGCTCCACCTTTGTATACTTTCTCCAACTGTCTGCATCCATCAGATTCATATAAGTATCAGAAGAAAACACCGAATCCGGGGCAAGTACAATTCGAACCCTGTTCTTCCCTTTACAAGCTAAATCTTCCTCTCTATAAGTTCCCAGAACCCGATAATAAAGTCGTGATTCCCCGCAAACTTCATTTGGAAAAAGAAAAGACTGTAGTATCATTTTACAATTCCTCCTTAATATCATATATTTACAGCCAGTTATAAAATACACTGCAAAAAAAGTTGACAAAGAGGACGCCAGATTGGGGAAAGGGTGGCGAATGACTGCTCAGTCTCCAAAAAGCAAGAAGTTCTAAGACTTCTGCATCCAAACACATCCAGCCGATCGAACCGGTGCGCAATTCGCCCGCACTGCAACCAAAACAAAACTAACATAAGGAAAAATAACACCAGCCAAAAAGTACTCCCTTCCCTTGGGAGCGGGCTAAACACGCACCTTTTTTTGCATACCCTGCATGG
>CAJUGZ010000074.1 GCA_910585855.1 uncultured Lachnospiraceae bacterium
GTCTTAGAACTTCTTACTTTTTGGAAACGTGGAACAGCAGGTGGTTCATCGTTTTTGAATCTAGCGTCCTCTAAAAGACTTATTGAAGTCTAAAATTCTTAAATCCAAATCTGGTATTAAATCTAAAAAATTTATGATGCTATATATTTTACTCTAGACTTTTCTTTCCATCTATTGTAAACTATAGCAAATTTTAATTATACTAAGCGTCAAAAAGACTAACGCTAAGTATAATATATGCACACAGCCGCACAAAGGAAATTTGCCGCTTTGCGGCGTGCGTCTGGTGCAACTGCATGACAAATCTTTTTGCCGTGCAGTATATATCAAATCTAAAATGAAGGAGAATATCTATGAAACAATATCGCTATCTTTTATTTGATTTAGATGGGACTTTAACCGATCCAAAAATTGGCATTACCAGATGTGTTGCTTATGCATTAGAATCCTTTGGAATCCAAGTAAATGATCTTAATCAATTAACTTGCTTTATCGGTCCTCCTCTTATAGATTCTTTTATGGAATATTATCACTTCTCAGAAAAAGATGCCCAAAAAGCACTTGAAAAATACCGGGAACGTTTCCATACTGTCGGACTATTCGAAAACCATGTCTACCATGGGATGGACAAATTATTAAAAGAACTCACTATTTCTAACTACCAGCTAATCCTTGCCACTTCCAAACCCCATATCTATGCAAAACAAATCCTTTCTCATTTCCATCTAGAATCCTATTTTACCTTTCTTGCAGGAAGTGAATTAAACGGAATAAGAACCAAAAAAGGTGAAGTCATTGCCTACGTATTAAAAGAATGTCATATTTCCAACCGATCACAAGTACTAATGATCGGTGATCGTAAACACGATATCCTTGGCGCAAAAGAAAACCAAATCGATTCTATGGGTGTTCTTTTTGGATACGGTGACAGAGAAGAACTTCAAACAGCAGGAGCAGATTACATCATAGAAACCGTTCAAGATATGTACAACTTTTTTCTATCACCATCCAACCAGTAGTCAAATTGCTACAGTTCAGCCATGCCATTCACAATTTGCCAAAATGTATATTATGAATAAATAATTTACAAATTAACTGGCAAATTCGATTGGCTGATTATAAATTTTCGCAGCCACCCTATTTCCCGGCAGAAATATACAGCTTCAATCGGAAGGAAGTTCTGCAAATGGTCATCATTTCCTGTCGGCACTTAGGCACGATATTGTCGTGTTTTCGTGCCTTATGTGTCCGCTGTAAAAATAGAAAATGCTAAGCGCAAGCGAACCCGGTGCAGGCCTTCCTTCCGATTGAAGCGTCCTTTCTGAATTTCAACATCATCATAATTTTTACATACTCCTCCGTCTTATCCCTCATAATCTGAAATCCCTTTTCCAACTCCTCTATCGCAAATTGATGCGAAATAAATTGACAAGGTTCTATTTTTTTCTGTTCTAATCGTTTTAATATATAATGCCAGTCATCCTCTGAATTATGTAAAAAAGATGAATTCCACGTCCCTGTTATAGTAAGCTGATTCCGCAGAATCTTCCAATATACCGCCTTTTCTAATCTCATATCAGAATAAGGATTTCCAACCAGACAAATCGATCCAGCCGGGGCAGTAAAATCCACTGCCTCTGTAAATGTTTCATTTTTACCGACACACTCAAAAAAAATATCTGCCCCCATCCCTTCTGTCCGCTCCATTATCCAGTTCCCTATATCTTCTACTCTGCCATCACAATAATCCTCCTCTGACAGACCCATTTTTAATACCCTCTGCTTTTGAAATTCCTTATTTCCAATTACCAAAATCTGTATCCCATCCTGACTGTTTTGCTGTTTTATATCCCAAAGAAACATAAAAAGCAATAGTCCAATTGTCCCAAGCCCGCAAATCACAATCTTCTTTGTTCCTCTAACCGTACAAAAAAGAACTTTTCTTATTGCATGTACTGCCACTGCCATAGGTTCTAACATAGCTGCCTCTTCATAAGAAACTGTACTGGGAAGCTCTACCAAATTTTTTGCAGGAACAGCAAGATACTCGGCAAATCCCCCATTTCTGCGAGAACCCAAATAACTATAATTTCTGCACATTTCATATTGCTGTCTTTGACAGGGAATACAATCCATACATGGAATCAGCGGATAAATACCCACTCTTTTTCCCTTCCATTTTTTATCCGTTTCTTCTTCAACTTCTTCTACTATACCAGAACACTCATGCCCTAATATAAGCGGATAAAAATATGCTCCTGTCTGATATACTCTTGGTATGTCCGAACCACAGATACCTGCTGCCTTTACAGAAACAAGTACTTCATCTTTTTTTAACTTTGGTATTTCTATTGTTTCTAATCGAAAATCATTGATTCCATACAACACCCATGCTTTCATTTGCTGCTCCATTTTATTCTTTTTCCACTTTAATCTTTTCTATCCTCTATTATTCTAGAAAACCGCTCTAAATCCGCTTTTGTAGTAATTTTAAAGTTCCTCTCTTCTCCAGAAATTACGGCTATATCCATTCCTGCCATTACGGCTGGCTCAGCAGAACCATTGATTTCCAAAATTTTATCAGGCAGCAGCCGCTGATTCGCTCTATAATATGCCCCCAACTGAAATACCTCTGGTGCTTGTCCTGCAACGATCTCTGCTCGATTTAATAAAGAAGAAATATGAATTCCATCTTTACTTAAATAGAGTGTATCTTTTAGATGCAAAATCGGAAGTACACCCTCATGTCCAACAATTCCATCAAAACATGCCGATATCTGCTCTTTTGACAGCAAAGGTCTGGCAGCATCATGAATCAGAACATAATCAGAATCTTTTGCATACTTTCGAATTTCCTTTAAGGCATAGAAAACAGAAAGCTGACGATTTTGTCCCGGATCAGAAAAACCCTGAAATTTTTTCTGTCTTTCTTCTTTTGGTATCCATCTGCTTATCTCTTCTCTCCAGATCGAATCTGCGGCAATCTGCACTTTATCAATTTGAGGATGCAAAAAAAGCTGTTCCATACAATAAACAATAATCGGTTTATTTCCTACTTTTATATATTGTTTCGGGACAGCAGAATCGATTCTGCTTCCAATTCCACCAGATAATATTAACGCAATATTCATAATATTATACTCCTAAAAACACAATTCCCTTATATTCTGCAAAATTTCCTGATATGGTTTATCTCTGTCAAAAAGAAGCGTCGTCCCAAGTACAAAACCTGCAACCCCTTTTGGTGCAAATTCCAAAATTTTATCTGCACTGCAAGCACCATCCCAATAAATCTCAAAATCCATATCCTCTTTTAAAGAAAGCAGTTTTGTAATTTTTTTTCCTACATAGGGCAGATACATCTGACCAGCATTTCCCGGATTGACAGACATAACAAGTACTTTTTTTACAATACGAAGCATTTCCATAATCATCTCTACCGATGTTCCCGGATTGACTGCAATTCCCGGTATCATTCCGGCATCAATAATGCTCTGCAGTGTAGCAGACGGATGATACTCTGCTTCTGGATGAATATAAACAGTATCTCCCTTGCGAAGATAATTTAAAAATAATTTAATATGATTATTAGGATGTTCTATCATTAAATGAACATCCAACGGCTTTTTTGCTGTACTTGAAATATACCGCATATCATTCAATGACATAGCAAAATTCGGTACATATCTTCCATCCATAATATCAATATGAAAAGAATCAATACCACCTTCTTCTAATTCTTTTACCTCCTGCTCTAGATTGCCATAGTTCGCACACATCATAGAGGCTGTTAATTCAAATCTCATTTTTATCTCCTGTCACAATACAAAGATTTTATATTAAAAACCGACATCCAGTATGTACAATATTTAATCTATCCCGATTTGCCATAAAATATAATGTTGTCAATGTTTCCCCCATATAACCAATATATCTGTCTTTTCTGCTGCATCCTTTCGGTTCGCTCAGTTCCTCTGCACGACTTAAAATCGGAAACAGCCAACTGCAATAATCAGACAACACTTTCTTACGTGCTAATAAAATATTATAATTATAAAAATACTGCTGCTGCAAAATATTCAGCATCCTATCTTTATCCTGCGGATGAATCTCCTTTAATGCTGCCAGTAAGGCTTCCCAATCTGCTTTTTTTAAATATCTTTTATGATGTACCTCTATATTAGGCTCGTAAATCATGGGATAAGGAAGAACTACATCCACTTCATTATCCTCCAATCTCAATCTGTCCTCTTCCGATAACATAAGAATCCTGCGATAATGTGACAGCCCATAATATTCACTTTCCGTATCAGAACTATTTAATATAAGCCGATTTTTCCAAATCCAATAAAGTGCTGTTAATTCAGAATAATTTCCGTTTTTTTCAGATATATTTTCTCCTTCATTATCCAATAGATCCGCTACTCGTTCCCTGCAAAGTGCTGTTCCTGCCTGAATTGGTATCATCCAATCTGGTCTTTTATAGGTTTCTGTCAGTGGTTTATCTTTATAAAACGTTGCTAAAAACATCTGCATCCTTGCTTTATGATAACCTATTGGCAATGCTGATAAAGGGAAATAGTTTTCCTTATAAAAAAAATAACTCATTAGCTCTGCCCAATGCAAAGAGGTAAAACGAATATAACAGTGAAAGCCATAATTCTCTAATTCTCTCTCTATATCTGACATCACACTTTCTGGTACAGCAATAAACACTTCAATCTGATCCTTTTCTTTTTGAGAAAGTTTTTCTGCAAATGCTTCTAATTCCAATACTGGAATACCCGCCAAAGATTTTGCATTTATTCCATACTCAGATACCAAAAAACACCTGATTCTTCTGCTCGGATATAAATTATGTATCGCTCTATAAACACTAAGTGCCATACCCTGTGCACCATATATCACAAAATCCATAACTCACTCTCCTCCTAAAACAGTCACTTTACACTTTTTCTTACTTCATTTAAATATGCATATTTATATTTTTTATCTGGTTCAAGATAATTCCCTTCTCCCCATTCATTCCATGCATTAATAAAAATATACTTATTCCCCTCTTCTCGGCTTTTCTTTATATTTGCTCTCAAATATTTACCAAATTTAGCTGGATTACTTCCTTTTATTATAATTCCTCTTATAGAACGTCTTGGCGAATCATCATAATCTACAAATACTGTACGAAACTGATTTTTATTATGTACTTTTTGAATCATCCTATTATTAATTTCATCATAAGAAATAAACTTCATTGCAAATCGATTCCATAAAAATCTTCTATTTTTATTTACCTTTAACTGAGAATCAACCATTAGTTTTTCGGATTTTGTTTTATTTGGTTCAAAATCAACTGTTGCATCCACCCATCTGCTTTTTTCTATATGTTCCCTGCATACATTCATAGATACAAGAAACAATCCAGAAAATCCATCCTGTTTTGCTCTATTATTCCAATACCGAATCATATCATTAAATCTCGGAATATTCCTTAAACGATAAACCAATAACATTGGACAATTATTTTCCTTTATATAACGCTTATCCCGAAAAAAACAAGAAAAATACTGATAATGTTTTTCCCATTCTTCCACTCTGCCATAAGTTTGTGCAATTAATATTTCTCTATTTCCTCCTGCTCCATGCCAAGTTTTTGTCCATGATTCATTTGCCCAAGCAAAGCAAAATTTAATAGAAATATTCGTTTCCTTCAATAAATTTTCTACTGGTTTTTCTAAAACCATTCTTCCTTCAAACCAATAATGATAAAAACAAAATCCATATATTCCTGCTTTTTTTGCTAGTTTTGCCTGCCATTTTAATACCTCATTATCTAATAAATTATAATAATTATCATGAAAAGGAATTCTTGGCTGATTATGTCCCCAAAATAAAGGAACACTCTTTCTTACATTATTCCATTCTGTAAATCCCTTTCCCCATGCATCATTATTTTCTGGTATTTCATGATACTGCGGCAAATAAAACGATATTACTTTCATCTCTACACACTCCATATAACATCTTCTATTGAAATAATCGGAAAACTAACCTTTGTTTTTAATTCCTTATAAATACTTTGAAAAGCATAACATGGTGTAACTACAATTACATCTGCTTCTGGCAAATCATCTTCTAAAGAATATACCTCCCCTATTTTTGAAATACTGCAGCTTATATCCCGATCAATTCCATATACAATTTCAATATTACTTTTTTCTAAGTCTTCAATTAAACGATTTGCTATTTCTGCCATTCCATATATAGCAACCCGTCTGTATCCCATTTCCTCAAAATAAACAGCACTGTTTTTCTTTGTATTTTTTAACTCCAACCAATGATTTAATAAATAATAATAATCATTTATCTTATTATTTTGTTCTATTATAGTATGAATATAATCATTTTTCTTTTTTATTATCAAATAATTTATAATGTTTAAAAAAGTCAATACAAATATTACTATACTTAATGTTCTATTCTTCATTTTTCTTCTCTCTCTAAAATACTTTTTGGTCTAAACCATACTATCTTTTCCTTGGCAATTCCTTTCAACAACAGTTCTTCTTTTATTTGTCTTGCATAGTCTTCTGATTTCACAGCAAGAAGTACTTTATCAAACTCTGTTTTATATAATACCGCAATACAATCTACACAATATCCCTTTTCTTTTAATTCCTTACTTCTTTTGTCAACCCATAACACAATCTGCTCTGGATTTACATATTGAAACATTTGATAATAAGACCTCCCAACTTCTCCTGCACCATATAAAACAATACGCCGTTCTCCTAAAATTTCCTTAAATGGTGGAATCCAATAAGGAATTTCCTTTTTTAATTTTAAATCCATTTTATGATTTAATCCATAAATTACTCTATCTACAAAAAATTGATCCAATCTTCCCTGCAAAGCATCATCTTGACTTGCTATATTAAAAATAGAATTATAAAATATACTAACCTGTTCTAAATATTTTTTTTCTATACTATGACATAGTGAAAATTTTCTTTGCCGATAATAATAAAAAGATTTATTTAAAACAAAAAGATGTTTCGCCTGTACCATACAATAAATAGTAAGTGCTAAATCTTCAAAATAATATAGTCTTTTATCCACTTTTTTATAATTATCTATAATAAGATTTCTATCAAACAGTTTATTCCATAAATTAAGACTAAATTCCTGCATACCCGTATCAGAAAAAAATAACCTCTGAACTAAATCAGAATTTTCCAAAGAATATTTTCCTTCTTTTAAACAGTCTTTTTCTTCAAACCATATTTTCTGTTCATTGTCATAAATTTTCATTTTACAAGCTACAATTTGAACATCACTTTTATGAAGAATAAAATTCATATTCTCGTACATTTCCAAATCAATCCAATCATCTGAATCCACAAATCCTATATACTTTCCCTTTGCCGATTCAATTCCTCTATTCCTTGCATATAAAACGCCCATATGATTTTGATAAATTACAACAAATCGAGAATCCATCTTTGCATACTCTTCACAAATCTTAGCTGACTGATCCTGTGAGCCGTCATCTATCATAATCACCTCTATATTTTTATAAGTCTGCAGTCGCAAACTTTCAAGACACTTCCTTAAATACTGCTCCACATTATATACTGGTACTATAACACTAATTAAGTCACTCATTTTCCTGCCTTTCTAAACCATATCATAGCATTTTACTAAAGAGTCTATATGTTCTTTCATAGTTACCAATGGTTTGCTATTTTTCCAATACTCCTGTAAAATATTAGGATTATTTATTATAAAAGAAAGTTTTTCCGTAAAATCCTCTATATTACCTGCCTTAAAAACAAATTCTTTTGCGCTTGTCAGTTCCTTTGCTCCTCCTAAATCACTCGACAAAACAGCAACACCATTCGCTTTCATTTCTATTGCAGTCTGAGGCAGATTATCCTCCCATAATACTGGTAAAATGCCTAACTGTATATTTTTTAATATCCTTGGCAATTCTTCCCTTCTATATCCTTTATAAATAATAATATCTGCAAATTTTTGTTTTAACCTATTAATTCTATCCATTATAGAAGACTCTGTAATATTTACTGCGATAGAAACAGATATTCCTGCCGACAAACTTTCCGGCATCCTTTCTAATGCCTCAAGAAAAAAATAAAAACCCTTCATTCTTCGCATATATCCTAAATAACAAATATGAAATATCCCGCCAGAAAAAGGATAGGCACAGTTTTTTAACTGATATTTTGCTATTTCCGTACCAATATAATCCACTTTCATCTTACTAACTTCCACCCCAAAAGATGCAGCTATTTCATATACTCTATTAGATACCGCTAGAATTTTATCTATATACTGATTAATATATTCAATATTCTTTCTACGAAACGCTTCAAAAATTCGAGCCAACAATTCTTCTCTTTTCCTGTCTACCTTCCCTTGCGTAGTATTAAAATAATTTTTATAAGTTTCTTCCATCACTTTCTGTTCTTTTAAATAATTTGGATCTACCCATCCATTATGTTCTCTATCATAATTTATTTGTTGATTTTGTATCACTTTCTCTTTCCATACATCTTTTGGCATACAATTTATACATATACTTCCACATTGTCTTTCTAAACAGTTTTCTCTATCATTTTTCCATAACATTACCTGTGGACAAAATAAAAAATAATTATGCAGAGTATATATAAATCTTATCTGAGGAAATTCAGATTTTAACTCTAAAACACTTAAAGATAATCCCTCTAAATTTTGAAAATGTATAATATCCAAACCCTCAATTTTATCAATAAATTCTCTTACAATATCTTTTAATTTTCTTTCATAAAGATAATCCTCTGTATTTGGAAAACTTAAATAAGCTGGAGATAATACAGGAGAATTTACAATCTGGTAAGTTTTACAGTTCTTTTCAAAACAATTTATTGTTTCTTCAATATAAATCTCTTTTCTTTTTCGATTATATGCTCTTCCTGAGCTGATAAAATATATTTCCCATTCCTCTGTCTGAATCATGGCTTCAATTAAATTTCGAATATATACAGTAACACCTCCGCCTTTATTCTCCTTTTCATCAAATTTTATCCAATTATATAAAAGAATTTTTCTCTTTTGTATCATCAAAAATTTTTCCTCCACGCTTCTCTAATTCCCACATATAATAATTCTCTACAATATCAGTCTTATCTCTTTTATGCGCATATTGAATAGTTCCAAGATCAACAATACTGCTATTTTTTATTACTGGATCTTCTAAAATTTTCTTTAACTCAAATTTTGGCGTTATTCCATCTTTTTCTAGCATACTAATATCTTGAAATTGTTCATCCGTATATGTCCCCCAATTTAATATTTTAGTAAAAAACACCTCATCTACTCCTAACTGCTCCCCCCATTTTACAAATGGTATCATTTCAAGATAATTTTCTTTTTGTACTACAAAATTTAATCTAAAATATCTTAATTCATTCCTTTTTCTAAGCTGAGAAGCAAACTCCAAATTTCTTTTAAGATTTTCAAAGTTTCCATTTTTACGAATTTTTTCATAGGTTTCTTTATAGAAAGCATCTGCAGAAACTGTCAGCATAATTTTTCCTGTCTTTCCCCTTGATAGTTCTTCCCATTTTTGAGGCGTAAATAATGTTCCATTTGAAAGTATTCTAATATATGGGGGATTGCATTTTTCATCCTTATAAATCTTTTGGTAAACTTCACTGGCAAATAATTCTCCATCTCCTGCTAATATTAAAAACTTACACCCGCCTAAATATTCCGATTTTATAATTTCTGATATTTTATTAATAAAATCCAATTCTATTCCTTTTACATAATAAACTTCCTTTCGACATGTACTACAACTTAAATTACAAGAAGAATCATGCCCCAATGCTAAAACTTCTGGTTTTTCAGACATTTTTTTATATTCTTTATCTGAAAAAATTCCTTCCTTTTTCTTCTTTTTTATAAAAAGAGGACATATGTTTTTATCACAAAAAGAATATGTTCTATTTTCTGTAGAAAGACACATAATTTTATGTAAGTTTGAATTCCATAAATCATAAGATGACTTTTCAAAAATATTATCTAAATTTTGTTTCACAAATGTTGTACAACAGCACCTTGTATTCCCTTCTGAAAAAATTTCCAAATGGTTCAACATCGTATTACATTCTAAATCATAATAAGATAAATCAAAAATTGTCCTTTTTAACATACTGGATGGCAAACCGGATATCTTTTGATAACTAATATATCCTATACCTTCTTTCATGCCATATTCCTGCAGATTCTTTTTAATCATTTTGTCCTTATTTACTGCAATAATTACAAAATACTCTTCCCAATTTTCTATTTCCATTGGTTCTAATACACGAATCCCCAAAAACGTATGGTTTGATCGAAATGTATCAATATAACAATCTATATCTAATTCTTTACTATACAATTCAAATTCTTTTGCAACAACACCTGTTCCCCAAATTGCTATCTTTTTATCTGTTGGAACAGATATATCATCTAATTCTTTAAAAAAATCTTCTTCACAAACAAAATCTTTTTGATATATCAACCCTAAATTTTGCAATTTTTGTATCTTTTCCTTTTTCTGAAAATCACATACAATAATCTGATCAAAATCTCTTTTTTTGACAGCACAATCAAATAAATATACCGGACGATTTAAAAAAGAATTTCCTCTTATTGTATCATCAAAAAAATATACAATTTCTAGTTGTTCAAACAAATACAGAAAATCTTTTGCTACTCTGTTTACTCCATAAATCACATATCTCATTTTTTCTCCTTATATACAAATAAAATTTTTATGTCCTTTCTTTTTTAATAACTCAATAATCTCTTTTTGATATTTTTCTGATACACATATTATAATTCCTATATCATCTTCTGCCTTTAACTCAGATAAATAAAAAACCGGAATTCCTTCTATTTTCATCGGATTTTCTTGATTATCTGAAATGACATAACCATCTATTTTAGGAATTATGCTTTTATAATTTCTAGCCATATACCCTATACCATAAATAAATATTTCTTTATATTTGCTACAAAATTCCTTTACTGCTCCAGAAAATATAATCTGTTTCATATCTTCAAAATTAAAAAAATTTTTATATTGTCCTTTTATCTGTTCTATTAACTTTTCTAAATAGTACTGCTGATTTTGCTCATTCATACGAGCAAACTCTACACTTTCTACAATTTCTGAATAAAATCCCAAATATTGCACCTTTTTTATCCAATCATTAATCGTAAATTTTTCATTATATTCATTTAATAAAGAACCTCTTATCCAAAAACTCCCCTTTTCTTTTAAACCATAATCTGCAGAAAAATAATCTGCAAAAATTGGTTTTGGAGGATAAAGAAATCCAAGTCTTTTGTTATTTTCAAATTCTGATACTATATTATTTACATAATGTTCATCTTTTACTAAATTATCCCATACACCATAAAAATACGACTTGGCTATATAGCTTGGATTTAATTGAGAAGACATATCTTCATCATGTAAAATACATATATATTGATAGTTTTTATAAAAATTCTCTATTCTAAATTCCCCCTCTTTAACCCTTATCTTTTTATTTCTATAACAGTCAAAGACCTCTTTATTTTTAGTATAAACTATTACTTCATATAACTTTAATAATTTATCTATATAATTCATAATATATTCATAAGCATTTAAATAGCTTGCAAAAATTATAATAATAACTTTTTTATTATATACTTTTTTAACTGGTATATCTGAAACAATTAATCGCAAAGATAAGGAATGTTGCAAACTTTTCATATCTAAGGTTCTAATAATATTTTCCCAAATTAAATCAATATCATAGTTTGTATTCTTATCAATATAATCAAAAGCTTGTCTTAAATTTTCTTGTGTCTGTTGATTTAATGTATTATAAGCAATCTGTTGCTTCTTTAAAAATGGAAAATTTCTTTTTCTTATTAACTCATTGGATAAAACCATATACTGAATAAAATTATTTTTGATATTACTGGAATTATTACATGCTGTATATGCATATACCCCATAACTATATCCCATTTTTACAAAATATTGCGTAAATACCATTTCATGATTTTTTACTACATCATCTATTTTTTTATAATATGGCATCTGATTCCAGTATTCTTTAAAAGCGATATCATGTAACATAACAGAATCAATACATAAAAAAAATGACTGTATATGAGCTGGTATATATTCTAGATTAGAATTTATTGCCTCTGCGTGATCAATAAGCCCCCAAAAATCTAAATTTCTGCCTTCCATTTCTATAAGAATATCTTTCATTTCCACAAAAGGTCCAAAAAAAGAGTCATTCACTAAAAAAAGTTCATCAAAAGCTAAAACTTTTTCCCAACCTAACAAATTACACAAAACATCTTTAAAAGCACCTGCATCAAAACCAATATTCTCTCTAAAAAAAATCATATCAGCATACTGTTTTAAAATCTCTATTCCCCTATCCACATGAGTTTCATTACACACAACAACAAGAAAATTCATACAATCCTTTAATTCTTTCAGCATAACTCCAATATAATTATCAACTATATTTTGTTTATCATATGTTTCATAAATACATAAACGCTTTATCAATCTGCTCCTCCAACCTAATTTTCTATCTCTATACTAGTTTCCTATCCTTTGAATAATCTGACTTTCATATACATTATTCTCAAATTCTCCTCCATTATAATAATCATACAATTCTGCTACCATTTTTCCCTTTATATTAATACGTTCTTTTGCATTAGCTAAAAACCACTCATATTCATTATCCAACTGTCCAATATCTAATGCTTGAAAACCTTGACATGCCAAATCATATGCCAAAACGGTCGCTGTAGGTCCTAATGAAATACAAATCAGATCATTTTTCTTTACATTCTCCAAAACTGCTGCCTTTATTTCTTCATAATTATTCCAAGTTTCTTGAGAAGGACATAAAATTCTTTTCAACGATTTTGCTCCTTGAAATAAATCATTTCCTACTCCAATCCTAGCATATTTTCCTTCTACTAATATAATAGTTCGTCCTTCCCACACCCTTTTAAATAATAAAAATATCCTCTCTGCATGATTTTTTTCTTTATACATAATATATGGTCGAGTTACATACGCATTATAAAATTCTCGATTAGGTAAAAAATTAATAATTGATTCTCTATTCCCATTAGACATATAAGCCCTTATTCCATCTGCTACATCCTCTTTATATTGATCCAAAAACATAAAATTCTGAGCTATTGCAATATTTAAATTTACTAGTTTTGAATCCATAACCTCAATTAATCGTTTTTGTAAAGATACAGACGGTTTTTGAAACCATGGGCGCTTCCGTCCCTGCATAATTTCAAATTCACCATCTCCAAATCTACTCAATGAACTACCGTCTTTAATAATCCTTTTTAATAATTTTTCATCAGAATAAATCATTGGCACTTTTTTTAATCCCCATTCATATGGCGCACTTTCAAAACGATTTTTATAAATTTCCTTTTCCTGCTTTTCTTGCAAAATTCTTAACGCTCTATTCTCAAAAATTCCTTGACTTTCAGAATCTTTCCAATAAAATATTATTTTATTTTCAGGTATATATAATTCTTTGGCTTTTGCTTCAACACTTATATACTCTTTAACAGAAACAATAATTTTATCAAATTCTAAATTATTAATTTCTTCAGGAGAATAAATTAATAATTTTTCTTTCCACAACATCCCTTGCTTCTTTTTATCTGAATCTATTATTCCTTCAATAGTACATATTTTCTTGTCAATAACATCATAAACATATTCTGCATAATACCCTGCTCCCCATATCAATACCTTTTTCATAAGAATTTCCTCTCTATAATATTAAATAAATTTACTCATCCTTTTTCTATACTTTTATGGACAATATTCTTCCAAATTCAAAATACTATTTTTTATTTCTTTTAAAAGCAAATATCTGTAAATATCCATATTAGATGCAATAATTAAATCCGCTTTTTCAATAACCTCTTTGTGATCTACAATTAAATTTCCCTGCTCTGTCAATTCTCCTATATTTTTACTGTTTCTATCAGTAATTCCCTGCAAAAAAATAGATTCTCTTTGACAAAATTTTTCAAATGCATAACCTCTCTTTCCCATTCCCCAAAGAAAAATCTTTTTATAACCTCTTAATTTTTCTAAAATTTCTATTCTCATTAAATTCAATTTCCATTCGAATGAATTGTAATTCCTATACCAACTACTTTCATAAGGTAATCTCATTACATTTTCTTTATATTTATCTATAATTTTATTAGTAAATGATATTTTTGCACTTTGAAAAAAATCTTTTACATTCTCATATAACTTTTTATTTTGCGATTCCTTCTTACAGCTATTAATTTCCTCCAACATATCTGCCAATAAAAAAGCTGCACATTGTTTTATAAAAATCTCATCATTTGCAAATTGAGAAAACAACCAATTTACCGCATAAAATAAATTCCTAGAATCTCGATTTGCCGAAATTTGAGTAGATATATGTGTTCTATATTTTATTAGCCCTGCTTCCTCAACAATACTAACCTTATCCGTACACTTCATAACCATACATCCAAAATACACATCATTACAAGATGAAAGATTTTGAAAATATATATTATTACAAATCAAATATTCTGTACGACATAATTTATTCCATGGTGCTATGCATATATTTAATAACCATTCTTCCGCTTCACGATTTTGTATTTTTTCTTTATTTGGAAGATAAAAATAAGAATTGTCTAACTCAGTATATCCACAAATAGATATATCAAAATCCTCTTTTACAATAGCTTGATACATTTTTTTTAAAAAATCAGGAGCAAAAATATCATCAGAGTCTAAAAAAATAGTATACCTGCCGCTTACATATCGAAATCCTATATTTCTTGCCTCTCCTGCACCCACCGATTTATCTAAACAAATCACTTTTATAGAATATTTATTTTTATCAATATTCTCTAATATTTGTTTAGTAATCTTATCATCTGATGCATCATCCACTAATATCATTTCAAAATCTTTAAATTCCTGTACCATTAAAGATCCTATTGCTTCTTTTAAATAT
>CAJUGZ010000075.1 GCA_910585855.1 uncultured Lachnospiraceae bacterium
ACCTAGAATTTTTTGCACATACTGCTTCCATGCAGTGTGTGCAAAAAAAGGGGCGTGTTTAGCCCGTATTCAAAAAAAGAGAATCCCTTATGGCTGATAACATCTTTCCTTACATCACAAAAGTCCCGCCCTCCATACGGGCGAATTGCGCCCCGGTTCGTCCGGCTGGATGCATTATCGGCAGAAGCCTTAGAACTTCTTGCTTTTTGGAGACCGGAACAGCAGGATGCCCACTACTTTCCAATCTGGCGTCCCCCTCCTACTTTTCGTTCATCTGCTCCACAAATTCTGCAGATTTTGCCGTTATCTCCACCCAAGCAGGACGAAACCCACACCGTATCGCATTGCGTACCGATCTTATATTTGACCATGCAGCACAATAAAAAGGAACTTTCCCTCTCTCCAAAATTTCTAATGCCAATCTGCTAGTAAGGGCTGATGCAATTCCCTTCCTCCGATATTCTGGCAATACATCCACTCCAATCTGCCACATCCCATCACAGTCTGCCGAGCATCCTGCCAGACCGACCAACTGTCCTTTTTCATAAGCCCCCACTCCCAAACAGTCTAACTGTTTTCTCTTTTCACAAAGAGCATTGCTCCAGTTTTCTGTATACAGATCCTGAAATGCATCTTGCCCTAACACTCTCAATTCATACTGACATATTTGTTCTTTTAATAAATAAATATCTGGCAGAAAATACTCTGCCATAAAACAGATCCTCTGCCCATCCTTTTGCAGGGCATCATTTAATTTATGCAGATTTGGTGTTTCAAAACAATGCTCTACTGGATAATTTCCAATATAATCCTCCACTCTATCTTTCCATTTCTCCTGTACAGATGCCACAATATTATTTCCATAAGACACAAGATGACAGATAAATGGAAGTTCTAAATATTTTCTGGCATCTGGATGTATCTTTGAAAGAACTACTTTATTTTTTTCACTCATAAAGTCATCTGCACTACAGTTTAAATCAATCGCAGACTGTTTCATAGCGATATATAAAATATCTTTATTTGTCATACTTTCCTATCCTTCTATCTCTGTTTGAAACTCTTC
This sequence comes from uncultured Lachnospiraceae bacterium, assembly GCA_910585855.1. GTDB lineage: Bacteria > Bacillota > Clostridia > Lachnospirales > Lachnospiraceae > MGBC114844. Next base: position 1,067 of record CAJUGZ010000075.1, read on the forward strand.
TTCTATCTTTACCTCTGTAAGCAGACAAGCCTGTCCCTTCTGCATCTTCGGCAGTGTTTCTAAAAAGCGTTTTTCTGTTTCTTTTAAGGCAGTCACCTCTATCTGCACTTTTTTAGGAAATCCATAACGCCGAAGCCCAATCTCCCAGTTATCCCCCTGATAAAAATGATCATCCTCTAATTCCTTTTCAATAAAAAGTTTTGCACTATCTCCCTGATAATTCAATATTAAATAGGCATCTTTACTTTCTTTTGCAGTTTCTTCCCGACAAATTTCAATTTCGTATAAAATCGTATTCTGTGTTCTTTTTTTCTCTGTTACTAAGGTTTCTAATTTTGCCCTTTTTATTCTTTTTTGATATACTGCAAACCCATTTTGGTCCTCTAATCGAACAAACCCTTCTGGGATATTGTCCAGTGCCGGATATACTCGAAACTCTGGGTCTTTTCGTCCAAAAAGACAGATTCGATCGGTTTCATCCACTACAGCACTTTCATTTAGAAATAAATATTCTTTGTTTCGAACAATTTTATAGGCATTTTTTGCTTCTTTGCGGCTTAATGTCAAAATCTTTGCGTTTCCCAATTCTCCCTCCAACCGATAGGCGGGTTCTTTGTCTGTATAAAAGATATAGACCGTTTCTTCTAAATTTTTTAACCTGCAAAGGGGAGTTGCCAAAGCGGATTTTAGTATGCCGTTTCCAATCTTCATGTTAAATGGATAAAAGAAAAAATCCTGATTTTTAATTGTAATCGCCGGAAAAACTATGGTTTCCTTTTGAAGCGGCACACGAATCTTATAATCCCTGTGTTCTGCCATCGTATATCTTCTTTGATAATTATTAATAAATACATAACCCTGTGTTCCGTCATGCCGGAAAGCAATTCGTATATCTGACAGATTCGCTGGTGTCTGCGGATTTTCATCTGGAAAAACAGGTTTCATCTGACATAGTTCACTGCCAAAATCCCGAAGAAAAAAAGCCAAAAGCTTAATTTCTTTATAGGTTTCCGATATCTGCCCATATGCCCGAATCGGTGCACGAAAATCATAATTCATCACAGGCAAATCATTAGGAGAGCCTGTTTCTTTGCTCTCCTGAAGAGTTGTTAATTTCCCTTTTGGATTGATTCCGCCATGATACATATAATATCCCAGCAGATTTACACCGCTTCCCAATTTTGCCAGTGACATTGCACCGATATCTTTTGCATGGGCTACGGGTCTTCTATGATGGGTAACCTGAAGCCCACCTCCTAATTCTGCCGTAAGATATGGAAATTTTTCCAAATCAAATGTAATTCCATGCCCATATTCGAAATCACTTCCGATATTGTGATCGTTTCTCTCTTTCGTAAAAATATAATTTCCGTTCGGCGGAAGTTCTTCTAAACTCTTGTCCCACGGTGCATCACAATAACCACCCATTACCGGAATCATTCCCCCTGTTACAGCCCCGCCCCAGCCAGTTGCCGTATAAAGCGGTACATCAAATCCTGCTCTCTTTGCCAATCCCAAAAGTGTTCGCATATGCTGCTCGCCTTCTTCTCCAGAAAGTCCGCCTACATGCCCATACTCATTTTCAATCTGTATCCCGATAATCGGTCCGCCCTCTTTTAATAAATACCCCTCTGCCTGCTGATAGATACAATTATAAAATTTCTCTACCTTTGCTAAATAGTGTAGGTTATTACATCGAAGCGGATAGGGCTTTTTTAACAGCCAGTCAGGAAATCCACCGTTTCTTACCTCTCCATGCACCCAAGGTCCAATGCGAAGAATCACCTCTGTATTACATTCTTTACAGACCTGCAAAAATCCCCGCAAATCCCGATTTCCGCTAAAATCATACTCTCCTTCTATTTCCTCATGATGAATCCAGATCACATAGGTAGAAACAATCTCTACACCACCTGCTTTCATCTTATCAATACTTTCTTTCCAATATTCCTTTGCACAGCGGGAATAATGTATCTCCCCCATTACAGGAAACCAAGCTTTTTTATTTTTTGTTAAATATTGGCTGTTATAGCTATATTCTGTCACACCACTTTCCTCCGTCCCTATTTAAAAACCTGCTTTTAAAAAATAATTTTTAGTGCTTTGGAATATACTCTTTCGCAAATTCCAATGCCATAATTACATTTAAACACCACTGTGACGTTCTATTTGTTGTAATCCATGGAAGTTCCCGGTAAACCTTATCTGGATCACTGCCCTTTGCATAAACATTTGATTCCAGCGTTTCATAACCTTGTCCATTCGCATAATTATCCTGAAACAACAATGACCAAACCTTTCTTCCAAGTGCTTCATCTTTTCTATAGCCTGCACTAAAAGCTGCCACTCCCGCTGCAAACATAGGCCATGAAAAAGGTCTTTTTTCAATCTGTCCATTGGTGCGTCTGCTCTTTTCTTCCGGTGAAAGATAATAAAATGCACCCAAATCTGACAATAACTGCTTTAATGTATCATCTTCTAAAATATCCGCCGCTTCCAGCCAAATCTGCGGTCCTCCCATACAAAGTTGCAGGTGTTGATTAGGTGTATCTTCTATCTCCCCCCGATAAATTAAATGTCCGCTTTCTGCCTGATAATCATAATCCGGTCCAGACGCAAAACCATATGGTGTGTTTTTTATATCCAAAATTCCTGTTTCTATCTTTTTTCGATAAGTTTCATCTAAAGTAATCTCATACCATGTCATCCAGTTTGATACAAAAGAAGACCAATCTGGTCCGCTTCTTGCTGTTATCTGTTTCTTTCCCTGCGCATCTATTCTAGTAAATCCTTTGGCATACGGCAGTGACATATCGGCATCTTTGACTTCTTCAAAAATATCCCGCAGCCTTCTGTCACCCGTCAGATAATACAAAAATCTGGAATGTCCTGCCATAGCAATGCGGGGTTCTTTGCATGGGCAGCCCCAATGTCTTACATTGTGCCTAGAACCTAAGCCCTTTAAAGGTCCGAAATGATAGAGATCCACTTCCGATACATGCCGGCTCATTGCTTCTGCTACCGTATAAACATCTTCCCGCCCTGTTCTCAGAAAATACAGCCACAACCAATAAGTAGGCACTAATTCTGTATTCTGCCATGCATAGCCGCCTATATCATACTTCCATGTATGACGAACCGGATCATAAGTATGCATCACATCTCCATAGTCAAAAAGTCCATACCAGTTACGATTTTCAATTTCCTGCTTATAATACAAAAATGCATGTTCTAATTGATATTCCATCCAAGCACCCGAAGTTGACTGATACTCCGGTAAACTAAAATAACCAAACGCTCGTTTTTGATAATAATACTCTGGCGTCCCTACAAAAACTGGCGGCTTCTGCATATACATTCCATAATCCTCTAACTCCTTTTCCTTTGGTATCTCAGAACCAATTCGAATTCTGCACTCACTGGTGACACCGATTCCATAAGCCCCTTCTGCCAATTCATCATATCCCTCATAGCAAGTCTTTGGATAAGCACGTGTATCATAATGCCGAAAATCAAAACTCTCCGCACGGGGCGAATAAAACCAAACCGTACAAACACTGCTTTCTCCGCCTAAATTTGCTACTTCCATCCCAGAAGGATATTTCTGCCAGAAATCCCGTATGCCAAATAAAACCGTTTCTTCCGCCCCCGATACTGCCATCACTCCGCTTGTTCTGCGCCCTTCTTTTGAACTGATACAACAGTTTTTCTTATTTGTCCGCTTTCGAATCCGATAGTGATAAGCACTATCCTGATCCAAAAAATAATCATTCCAAACCGGCATCTCTTTTGCCGCCTGTTCGATTGTTTCCTCCAAAGAATCTGTTATCTCGGGATACTTTTCTGCCTGATAAGCAACGGAAATCTCCTTCTTCCTTTTTCCCTCCATCTGTGCCTGATACACCTCTTTTGGAATCACCGGATGAGAAAAATGCAGCATAACCGCAGCTTCATGAAAAATCGATCCATCTGTTGTAAACTGCACATGTCTGTCATACTTTTTACCAGAAAGCACCGTTTCATACCGAATCCCCATTCCCTTTAAAAAATCTCTTTCCTCCTGCCCATCATAGAGAAATGTATGTACAAACTTAATCTCTGTACTATGATACCAGACATACATACGAATAACAAAAGGCATCCGGCAACTCTCCCTTGTTACGTGATTCCCCTTAAAACAAACCACCGCCTGCAAAGGTCCTGCTTCCTCTATCTCACAAGATACAATTTCACCATGATATTCCCTCTCTTCCGTTACCGTCAAACCCTCTTCTTCTTCCTTTCGTCTTTGCAAAATAAATACCGGATAAACCCGATGAAGCCTTATCTTATTCTGATATACAGTTCGTTCAATCAATGCACCAGAAAACGGCACAAAAATCTTTAATTCCCCCGTATCAATCTGATACTCATTCTCCCCTTTTTGAATCACAATTTCGCCTTCCCCTTTTTTGATTTCCTCTTCTTTAGAAATCGGCGTCAGTGTAATAGATTCTCCCACTTCCTCTGTATTTACTGTATGGGAAGTCCATTTTAAACTGCCATCCGACCAATATGCCATATCTCTCGACTGCATAGAAATCTCTCTGCCCGTTTCATCCGCTGCCAAAAAACAACACTGTTTCACTTCCCCTTTACTCCATACTGCTCCAAAAGTAGTATATCCTCCCTGCCCACGATGCTCTAATCTATGTAATATCATAGCAGTTTTCCTCCAATTTTTCTTCTCATCTTATCATCTTTTTTACCTATGGTCAATCTTTACAAAATATATATCAGAATAAACTTACAAAGCAAAATTTTTATAAAATTACCTAATTTCCATGATAGTTTCAAAATGATTTAGGAGTTGCTTTCACCGGACGCAAGAAGCGGTTTGCTCCTCTCACTGTTGATAAAATAGCAGTAGAAATTATATTTTATTACAGAACAAAAACAGAAACAGATTTTTAGAAAAGTTTGAATATGATTCTTTTTTTGTTTCGAATCTGGCGTCCGGTAAAAGAAACCCCTTTGCAGTAACAATCTCCAAAAACCTAATGAAAGAAATATATATAAAATTATTGTATCCTATAAAAAAAGTATTTATAATCATTAATACCAGTTTACATCCCCAAAAATTTTTTAAAAGGAGAATAAAAATGCAGAAAATCATGATTATAGAAGATGATCCCGCCATTCGAAACGAACTGACACTCTTATTAGAAAATGAAGGTTATCTACCTTTACCCCTAGAAAATTTTACAAACATCGTAGAACAGGTTTTGGAAAGTTCTCCCCACCTGATTCTACTGGATCTAGGACTTCCCATACAAGATGGTACTACTATATGTGCTAATATCCGTCAAAAAACAAAGATTCCTATTATCGCCGTCACCAGCCGAAATTCTGCTATGGACGAACTTTTAACTTTAAGTCTAGGCAGCGATGACTATATCACAAAACCTTACAATATTCCGGTTCTTATTGCCAGAATCAAAGCCGTTCTGCGCCGAAGCAGTAATTTGCAGGAAACCGATATTCTTACCTTTCACGGTCTTTCTCTAAATCTGACAAAAGGCACAATAACAGCAAATAATCATACAGAAGAACTCACCCGCAATGAACTTAAAATTCTATCACATCTTATGTCACATGCCGGAGAAATCGTTTCCCGATCCGATCTAATGGACACACTATGGTACAGTCAGATTTATATTGACGACAATACACTAAGCGTCAACATTACTCGCCTTCGTGGAAAACTACAGAACTTAGGACTTTTTGACTATATCAAAACTAGAAGAGGAATGGGATATCAATTATGACAATTTACGAATTTTTATCAGATCGTTTCAAAAAATTTATTTTCGAAATTTCGGTTGTTCTTATCGCAGCCGTTTTTTTACTATCAACCGGCACACAATTTGACATCCTGCTTTTACTATTAATAGGTTTATCCTTCCTTTTTTTAATTGTACAGATTTTCGACTTCCTTCGCTCTCGATCCCATCTGCAGGAATTAGAAGCCATTCTGTCTGGTCTAAACGAAAAATACCTGTTTGCCGAATGTGTTCCCATTTCTAACAATTTATATGAACGCAAACTATTTGAACTGATTCGTCATTCTGGAAAAGCAATGATTGAAGCTGTTTCCGATGCACAAGCTTCCCAACGGGAATATCGAGAATATATTGAAAGCTGGGTTCATGAAATTAAATCTCCTATTACAGCAGCAAAACTGATTTGCCGAACAGTCGATGAACCAATGCGAAGAAAACTCTCCTGTGAACTCTCCCAAATTGATGCCCATGTGGAACGTGCCTTATTCTATGCACGAGCAGAAAGCCCAGAGCAAGACTTTCTTATCCGAAAGATCAATTTATCTGCAATAGTATCCCAAGCTATTCAAAACCACCAATCCCTGCTAATTCAAAGTAATATTCAAATTCAAACACAGGGACTTGATCAAATCATCTATACCGATGACAAATGGAGCTGTTTTATCTTAGGACAACTACTGCAAAATGCTGTCCGTTACCGCAGTGAACAGCCTATTATTACTCTGTCCGCAAAACCACTAGGACAGCAAATACAGCTTTCCGTACAAGACAATGGTATCGGTATTCCTGCTCACGAACTATCCCGTGTCTTCGATCGAGGCTTTACTGGAAGCAACGGACGCAAAAAAGGAGGATCTACCGGCATGGGACTCTATCTCTGCCGCAAACTAACTAATTTTTTAGAAATCAATTTGTCAATCACCTCCAAAGAACATCAAGGAACAACAATTACCCTCACCTTTCCTGCAAAAGAAAGATAATACAACACTATTTCTAGCTGCAGAACCAGCGAAAAAATTAAAACTAATATCCTGTAAAGAACCTTACAAAATTGTAAGAAAAATCAATATTCCTTCACTACCAGAAACTCAACTTTTGGTGTATTCTATGCTCATAAAAGATAACTCAAAAATAATCATTTTACTAGGAGGAATTTCTATGTTGCAGGTACAAAATATTGAAAAATACTACGGCAGTAAAAACAATGTTACCAAAGCCTTAAACCGCATTAGTTTTTCTGTGGAAACTGGTGAATTTATTGCTATTATGGGTTCATCCGGCAGTGGAAAAACTACACTGTTAAATTGTATTTCTACTATTGATACAATCAGTGCAGGAAATATTTTTTTAGATGGTATCAATATTGCGGAACTCTCTCAAAAAGATCTTGCCCGCTTTCGACGGGAAAAATTAGGTTTTGTATTTCAGGATTTTAATCTGTTAGACACTTTGACAATCGAAGAAAATATTGGGCTTGCCCTTACCTTAAATCATTCTGACAGTCATATGGTACAAAAACAGATAAAAAAAATTGCCCAAAAACTAGGTATTAGCGATATTCTTGATAAATTTCCCTATCAAGTATCCGGCGGACAAAAACAGCGTACTGCAGTTGCCAGAGCTATGGTAGCCGGACAATCCCTTATTTTAGCCGACGAACCTACAGGTGCTTTAGACTCCAAAGCATCCAAAAATCTTTTAGAAATTATGTCGCAAATGAATCAAAATCTTCATGTTACAATTCTTATGGTAACACATGATGCATATAGCGCCAGCTACGCTTCACGGGTATTATTTTTAAAAGACGGCCGCCTTTTTAATGAACTGCTTCGTGGCAATCGTTCCCGTTCCATTTTCTATCATGAAATCTTAGATGTATTAGCTTTATTAGGAGGTGATATCAGTGACGTTATCTAAATTATCGATACGCAATGCCAAACGGCAGGCACAAGACTATCTAATCTATTTTGCTACAATTATCTTAGCAACTGCACTGATTTATTCTTTTAACGGACTAATTTTTTCTGATGAATTACTAAAGCTGTCCCAATTTATGACAAGTCTGCCTATTGTGATTGTATTTTGCAGTATCGCTGTTGTCTGTATTATCGGATGGCTGGTATACTACACTACCAATTTCATGCTTATAAAACGCAGCCGAGAATTGGGAACGTATATCTTAATCGGTTTGGAAAATCAGCAGGTTGCAAAACTATTCCTTTTAGAAAATCTTATAATAGGAGGATCTGCACTGCTATTTGGACTTTTTTTCGGAAATTTTCTTTTCCAGACTTTACGGGCTATTTTACTGGCACTTTTTCATATGCCCTATACTTTTCGCTTTTCTTTTTCCCTTCGTGCAGCAGGATTGACTTTACTTTATTTTATAGGAATCTATTTTTTTGCACAATTAAAAAGCCGAAAAAAAATCTATTCCATGAAAATCTATGACTTAATCTATTTTGAGCGTCAAAATGAATTAGCTGTAATCCAAAAAAGCCCTCACCGCAGAAAAATCTTTTTCTTCTCTATTGTACTTGGCATCATTGGTATCTTCTTACTATTAATGAGAAATCTGCCTTCTGGTCTTATTGGTGCAGTCTGCATTATTCTATTTTTATACGGATTTTTTCTTAGCTTTTCTTCCGGCATTCCCGCTTGGTTTGAAAAACGTCCGGCAAAAAAATATACAGGACAAAATCTACTTCTCTTTCGCACCCTATCCGCTAAATTAGCCACTATGGGAATCGTCATGGCTACGATTGCCTTGCTGTTTACTGGTGTACTGATTGCTCAAGGAACTGGATTTATACTTAGTGCTCTATTTCAAAATCGTGCCGAACAGACTTCCTGTTTCGATCTGTTTATTTCCAGTGCAGATCCAAACACCGATTTTTATGATTATTTTCACTATATCCAATCCAATATTCCGATTACAGACTCCAAAGAATATCAAACCTATCAAGGAGAAACATCCCAAATAACGGATCTGCTCTCAGAAGTTGGAAAATATTTTCACTCCTATCCCTACGATTTTCTGATGAAATTCAGTGATTACACCGCTCTGCGTACCATACTGGGCTACCCAAAAGTTTCATTAGAACCTAACACTTACCTTATCCACTGCATGCCCTATTTAAAATCCAAAATTAATACCTACAGCCAGCCTATTAAAATAAACAACCATACCCTGACAAAAGGAAAAACTTACACAGAAAACTTTGCCCAATACCTATGGAATGGCAACGGGCAAGGCTTTATTATCATTGTACCGGATGACCTGCTCCTCTCCCGTCCTATCAGTCATACTATCTATGCCGCTATGACAGCAGAACCCATCAGCGAATCCCAATACTATGAACTGTCAAAAATTCAGGACAACCGATCTGAAGAAGACTATGACACCCTATACGCCAAAGCCCAATCTGAAAGAGAAGCTGCATCTATGACAGCCATTTTTGTCTTTCCCCTTTACTATCTGGCTTTCATACTCACTATGACCTCTGCTACCATTCTCACCATTCAGCAGCTTAGCGAATGTAACCACTACCGCCACCAATTCTGTCTGCTCCAAAAACTAGGAATGGAGCAAAAAGAAATACGGCAGGTACTGCGACAGCAATTTACCATCTATTACACCATGCCCGCTGTTCCACCACTGCTAATCGCAATCCCTTTTATCCTAAATCTGGGAAATGCAACAGAGCCGGGAACTTTAACAGGCATCAGTCACCCTATTATCATTACAGCTATTACACTAGGCTTATTTTTCTTTATTTATTCCATTTACATTATAATGGCATATACCAGCCTAAAACAAAATGTACTGCCTAAATAAAAATTACCTAATAACATTTTCTCAAAAAGGACGCCAAAATTGGAAGGAAGGTCTGCTCCGGGTCCGCTTGCGCTTAGCATTTCCTCGTAGCGGACACATAAGACGCTAAAGTACAGCGTCTAAGTGCCGACGGGAAATGATGACCCTGCGCAGACCTTCCTTCCAATTTTAGCTGTATACTTCTACCAGAAAACAGTGTGATTCTAATACTACAACAAACACTTCAAGTAAAACCACCTACTGCGAATAAAAACAATTACCAAATCTCATATAATTTTGATAAATTTCTATTGCATTGTTATAAAGATTTATAATAACAAATACAAATATTAATGACCAAATATTTTTATTGTAAGATTAACATATACCGAAATATGAAACAAACTCTTATGGCTGTCAGAACTAGCAGAAAGCGGAAGGAAGGTCTATGCAGGGTCATCATTTCCCGTCGGCACTTAGGCACGGTATTTTCGTGCCTTATGTGTCCGCTACGAGGAAATGCTAAGCGCAAGCGGGCCCGGAATAGACCTTCCTTCCGCTTTCTGCGTCCCCCCTTACAATTTTTAATATATCACTTGATACTCATACTGTTCATTTTCCACGACCATATTTGTCCCTCTCTTTTTAAAAGTTCCTTCCCCAACCATCTGAAACCCAAACTTTTTCATCACAGCTTTCGATGCTGTATTTCCCTTAGCAACCGAAACGGTTATCTTTTGCACCCCATTCTGCCTCGCATATCCCATGATCCCCTGTACCATCTCTGAAGCATATCCATTTCTCCAATACTTTTTATGCACACAATAAGCAATATCATAAACAACCCCTTCTTTCGGCATAATACTGCACGTTCCAATTCGCTCTCCTGTTTCTTTTAACTCTGCAATAAAATACCAGCAGCTTTTATCCTCACTTAATGTTTCCAATGCCCTTCGATAAACTTCATCTATCTGCTCAAAAACAGGATCAGGCAAATATTTTCCCATCTCTGCATCGTTCCAAATACTCATAACAAACTGCATATCCTCTTTTTTATATCTGCGCAAGTTCAATCGCTGTGTTTTCATTTTTTTCTGCTCCCCAAGTATACAAAAACAGAGAACTCAAAAGAATTCCCTGTCTGAACCAATCTATTTAATTTACCAGCTTCACCACGTTTAACTTTACTCCCGGGCCCATCGTAGACGTCAATGTCACACTTCTTAAATACTGTCCCTTTAAAGCACTTGGCTTTGCCTTAATAATTGCTTCTATGAGAGTTTGGAAATTGTCCGCTAATTTCTCTTCTGTAAAAGATGCCTTTCCAATCGGCACATGAATAATATTTGTTTTATCCAGTCTGTATTCTACCTTACCGGCTTTAATATCATGAATTGCCTTTGTTACATCCATTGTAACTGTCCCTGCTTTTGGGTTTGGCATCAGTCCTTTCGGTCCAAGTACACGTCCCAAACGACCAACAATTCCCATCATATCCGGTGTAGCAACTACTACATCAAATTCAAACCAGCCTTCATTCTGAATCTTAGGAATCAATTCCTCTCCGCCAACATAGTCTGCACCTGCTGCCTCAGCCTCATTGATTTTCTCGCCTTTGGCAAATACCAATACTCTGGCAACCTTACCTGTTCCATGCGGCAATACAACAGCACCACGAACTTGCTGCTCTGCATGACGTCCGTCACATCCCGTTCTGATATGAGCTTCAATCGTTTCATCAAATTTTGCAACCGCTGTTTTTTTCACTAATGCAATCGCATCCGCTGTATCATATAATACGCTGCGATCCACTAATTTAGCAGCTTCTGCATATTTCTTACCTCTCTTCATTTCCTATAACCTCCTAGTGGTATTTCTGCGGGATTTTTTATTGATAGATCCCTCCCACATCTCCAATTACAAAACTACGGTTTCTGTTTTCTCCTGTTCGAAAGTCGAATTAGTCTACTACTTCAATTCCCATACTTCTTGCTGTACCGGCAATCATACTCATAGCAGCTTCTAAACTTGCAGCATTTAAATCAGGCATCTTTAATTCGGCAATCTTCTGCACCTCTGCTTTTGAAATCTTTGCTACCTTTGTCTTATTCGGAACAGCAGATGCAGTCTTTAAATTACATGCTTTCTTCAATAAAACAGCAGCCGGAGGAGTCTTTGTAATGAAGCTGAAACTTCTGTCTGCATATACTGTGATCACAACCGGAATAATCATTCCGTCCTGATCCGCCGTTCTTGCATTAAACTCCTTTGTAAACTGAACGATATTTACGCCATGCTGTCCAAGAGCCGGACCAACTGGTGGAGCTGGTGTTGCCTTTCCAGCAGGAATCTGTAATTTAATATAACCAGTAACTTTTTTAGCCATAAGGCACCTCCTAAAATATGTGGTATTTCAACGAATTGATATATCCAATTCTCCCACGGCGTCAACTTCAATAACGCCATTTACAGTTTCTTAATTTCTGTGAAACTTAATTCAACCGGTGTTTCACGACCGAACATATCTACTGTAATCGTAACAGTCTGCTTTGTCTGATTGATAGACTGAATAACACCAACCGTATCCTGCCAAGCTCCTGCTACTACAGAAACACTGTCGCCTTCCTCAAAGTCAATAATTACTTTGCCTGTAGACTTAATTCCAAGTGGTTTCATCTCTTCTTCCGTCAGATGAACCGGCTTCGATCCCGGTCCTACAAATCCGGTTACACCTCTGGTATTACGGACAACATACCAAGTATCATCATTCATCACCATATTGATCAACACATAACCCGGAAATAATTTTTTCTGCGTTTCCTTCTGCACACCATTTTTTACTTCTACTACATCCTGCATCGGAACAACCACATCCAAAATCTGATCCTCTAACTTTCTATTTTCGATGGTCTTCTCAATATCCGCCTTAACCTTATTCTCATATCCCGAATAAGTATGAACTACATACCAATTTGCCTCTGCCATATCCCATCACCCTTGTCCTTATTATAAAAGAAACCTAAGTCCCAAGCCAATTACCGCATCTAAGAATGCAATGATTACACACAAAACAACAGATACAATAACAACTGCTATGGTCTGCTTTGCAACTGATTCTTTATCAGGCCAGATAACCTTTTTAAATTCCGCTTTCAGACCTTTGAACCAACTTTTCTTCGGAGCTGCTTCGCTCTTTGCATTTTCGCCCATTTTTTCACCTCAATTATTTTGTTTCCTTATGCATGGTGTGTGTCTTGCAGAATCTGCAGTATTTCTTTGTTTCCATTCTGTCAGGATGAGCTTTCTTATCCTTTGTCATGTTGTAATTACGCTGTTTACATTCCGTACATGCCAATATAATTTTTGTGCGCACAACTTCCACCTCCGCTTACATTCAAATTTGTTTTTATACTCTTTATTTTTTAGAAAATTCTTGAAGGATTTTCCGAATTTTGAGCATAAAAAAAAGACTTCTTCCATCTCTCGTATCGTACTATAACATGAAAATATAAAATCGTCAAGTAAAATTTACTTTTTTCTTAATAAAAAGTCTTTTGAAAAGTAAAATTTTTTCCAAGGGGGACGCCAGATTCTGGAACGGTGGGCAGCCTGCTGTTCCGGTTTCCAAAAAGTAAGAAGTTCTAAGTCTTCTGCATTTCCGTACATCCAACCGGACAGACCGGGGCGCAATTCGCCCGTACAACAGACCAAAAGTTACTGACATACAAAACGATTCCACCAACCACAAGATACCGCCTTCCCAAAACATACGGGCTAAACACGCCCCTTTTTTTTCACACACTGCATGAAAGCAGCATGTGAAAAAAATCTTAGATTTTCAAGCAGAAGCCTAGAACTTCTAACTTTTTTCCAAAGTCACTGCAGGCTGCCCACCGTTCCAGAATCTGGCTGTTTCTTGACTCCGAAACAAAAAAGAATATTATCCAAACAGAACCTGTTTCTCCTCAATATACTTCTTTATATACCTCATATACATTTTTATCAAAATAGTTAGGAAATTTTTCTACATTATGAAACCTTTGCTAACAAAATAAAACTCTTTGTAGTGCAGAGATAGAAGTGGTAAAACGAAAAAAAGAACACATCTTTCCTATTTGACCAAGACACTGGATTGTAGAACGTTCTTTTGGCTAGCTGGGTAACTATCATAGATTTTGGAAAAATTGTGAACGCAAATTGCAAACCTCTCTTTAAATGTATATACTTGCGTTTATTCGAATCCTCTTAAAAAGATACTAAACAGGCTCTTAGAAACGTGTGAATATCAAGATGTCATTCTTTTTTTATTTTTCCCGGAATCAAGAAACAGCCAGATGCGAACCCTCTAGGCAGACTGCAGTGACTTTGGAAAAAAGTTAGAAGTTCTTG
>CAJUGZ010000076.1 GCA_910585855.1 uncultured Lachnospiraceae bacterium
CTGGGTAAATATCCATCCAGAGATTAAAGTCTGCCTCTGCCTTTAATAGAGCCTCTGCTCTTTTTTTCACGTCTTTGATAGAATTACATTTTTCTACTTCTTGTAAATAGTTTTCATAACGGTCAAACCATGACCGCATCAAAGTTAATGTTCCAAAACTAATACCAACCATATTATTTCCATCTTGATCTTGATATTCAAAAAGGTGTCCATCATATTGACGGAATACTTGAAAAAGCCTGTGCATGGCTTTGATACCATCAAAATCGGAGTTAGTCAATACTTCCACATTAACGGCAAGTGCTTGTGCTAAAGTTTCTAACGATTTTAATTTAGGGTTTCTTCTACCACTTTCATAAGCACGAATATAGGCTTCACTAACGCCTACCATATCACCTAATTGTTTTAATGTAAGACCACGTTCTTTTCGGATACGTCGTATATTTTCTCCAACTGTCATAATGTATGCCTCCTGTTTTAAAGCTATCCTTACTGATAGGAAAGTATCAAATGTAATCTAATCATATCATAAGATACGAAAAAAAGGAAGATATATTAAAAAAATGATTGACACGCATCAAAAGATACGGTAATATAATAAGTGTATCAAAAGAAACGCAACAAAATCAAAAGATATAAAAGGAGGACAATCATATGAAAGAAAAGATTTATTACAATGCAGAAGAAGTTGCTACTATGTTAGGAGTAAGCATGGGAAAGGCTTACAAAATCCTGAGAGAAATGAATAAGGATTTGGCAGGAAAAGGGTTTCTTACCATTGCAGGGAAGATTCCAGTGGAGTATTTCAAAGAAAAATGGTATGGAGGGACAAAGGAGGTAAGTGCATGAGCTGTAGTGCAAAAAAAGATCCCAATGGTACATGGAGAATACAGTATCGTTGGACTGACTGGACAGGAACAAAAAGAAAATCACAGAAAAGAGGATTTCAAACAAAAAAAGAAGCAGAAGAATGGTATTTTTTTGTTACAACAGTCTTCTGATCCAACTATGACATTGGCTGATTTTTGGGAGATTTACAAAACAGATATGGAAAAGCGTCTGAGAAAAACGACTATGAAACAAAAAGAGTATGTTATGAAAGATAAAATACTTCCCTATTTTGAAAAGACACCTATCAATGAAATTACAGCCCCTATGATTCGGAAATGGCAGGGAGAGATGATGGAAAAAGGATTTCGACCTACTTATTTAAAAACCATACAGAATCAATTAAGTGCAATTATGAATTATGCAGTTAATTTTTATGAATTACGTTCTAATCCTTGTCGGAAGGCAGGGAGTATGGGAAAAAGCAGGGCGGAGGAAAGACCCTATTGGACTTTAACAGAGTTCCAAAAATTTTCCGATGCGATTATGGATAAACAGGATTCTTGGATAGCGTTTCAGATTCTATTCTGGACAGGGATTCGATTAGGCGAACTTTTGGCTTTACAAGTAAAAGATGTGAATTTTGAAGCAGGAACAATTACCATAGATGAATCTCTGGCAAGGATTGATGGAGAAGATTTGATTACTGCACCTAAGACAGAAAGTTCGATACGAGTGATTACGATTCATCAGGAATTGCAAGAAGCATTAAAGGAATATATGGCAACCCTATATCGAGCCAGACCAACTACACGATTATTTGCAGGAAGAACGAAAAGTTTTTTTGAACATGAAATGGAACGTGGTATTAAACTGTCAGGAGTAAAAAAGATTACGATTCATTGTACTCGACATAGCCATGCAAGTATGCTTGTCCAGATGGGATTTAGTCCAATTGAAATTGCTAAACGATTGGGACATGGAAAAGTTACCACTACGATTGAAACATATTGTCATCAGCCAATGGATGCACAGAAAAAGATTGCAGATAGGCTTGGAAAAGTGGAAAGAGGGGAAGAACATGGCGTGTGAAAGAAAGGATCGGTTTCGGCACAATACGATTGCCTTTTGGTTAAGTGATGAAGAAAAAAGTCAAGTAGAAGCAAAGATTCTTTTATCTGGTCTTTCTAAGGGGGAATATTATAGGAAGTCTATCTTGGGGCAGGAAGTAAGTGTAGTTGCTGGTACTTATTTGTCAGCTAGAGTAGCAAAGGCATTGGAGCAGATACTGAAACATTTAAAAGAAGGCAATACAGAAGAAAAAAAAATGTTATTGGAGCTGATAAAGCAGTTATTGGAAATGAACTTAAAATAAAATTGCTCCTGTTACCAGCAGGAGCAAGGAGTAAAAAGGATGAGCCTTTTTACAATAAACCTAGCAAATTTATTATAACAAAGGCTCTCCGAAATGAAAAGGAGGAACTTTGAAAATTGAATATTTTTTTGGAAGTAAAAGAATACCTGACCACAAGACAAGTGGCAGAATTTTATGGATTACAAGTAAAAAGAAATGGATTTGCTTGTTGTCCGTTTCATGAAGAGAAGCATCCAAGTATGAAGTTAGATAGAAATTACCATTGTTTTGGCTGTGGGATTGGTGGAGATGTGATTGATTATGTTTCTCGTATGTTTGGATTGTCACAATATGAAGCAGCACTCAAATTGATAGAGGAGTTTCATTTACCAATTCAAGGAAAAGTAAAATTAGATAGATTACAAAAGAAACAATTTCGGGAAGTAAAAGCAGAACAGGCACATCTTTTTCGTATTAAAGATCGTTTTAAAAAATGGTGTAATCAAACCATAGAGAAATTAAAGGATTGTTTATTAGAAATTGAACAGGTTGGTATTTTTTTGAAAGATCAACCACCAGAAATGGTATTTTCAGAGGATTATGCAACATTACTACATGCAGAACCAGTGATGGAATATTGGTTAGATATTTTATGTTTTGGGAGCATAGAAGAAAAACAAGAGTTATTTCTGAAAGGAAGAAAAGAGGTGGAGGAAGTTGGAGAAAGAGTTCAGACAAGTAGGAAACACCTTATGGAACGAAATAGGGGAAGTCTTGGATCAGGAAATGAGTACAATAGAAGATATACAGGCTGATTTAGCAAGAAATGAGAAAGGAATCACTTGTCAGACAATCAATAATTGTATGTTGGTATTACAACGTGATCCATTATTAAAAGGTGCAATTCGCAAAAATGAGTTATCAGGAAAAATAGATGTAGTGGGCGATCTTGGCTGGAATCGAACTTCTTCTAGTTTAACCGATACTGATGTATATCAAATTCAGTGGTATTTGGAAAAGAATTATGGACTAAAACAGGATCGGAATATCAATAAGGCAATGAATATGGTTGCAAATGAAAACAAGTATCATCCGATTCGAGAATGCTTAGAACACTTAAGATGGGATGGGCAATCACGTATTTCTTCTTTGCTGCCAAAGTATTTAGGGGCAGATGAGAATACTTATACAAAGGAAATTATGCGTCTTTTAATGCTGGCGGCTATTCATAGAGTCTATGAGCCAGGGTGTAAATTTGAAATTATGGTATGTTTGGTGGGTGGACAAGGTGCAGGAAAATCTACGTTCTTTCGTTTCCTTGCCATTCATGACGAATGGTTTTCTGATGATTTGAAACGAATGGATGATGAGAATGTGTATCGAAAATTACAGGGGCATTGGATTATAGAAATGTCAGAAATGATGGCGACTGTTAATGCAAAAAGTATTGAAGATATTAAGTCTTTTCTCAGCAGACAGAAGGAAACCTATAAAATACCATATGAAACACATCCAGAGGATAGACCAAGACAGTATGTCTTTGTAGGAACTTCTAACAGTATGGATTTTCTACCTTTGGATCGTACAGGAAACCGAAGATTTGCACCTGTGTTGGTGCACCCAGAACGAGTAGAGAAGCATATTCTTGAAAATGAAACAGAGGCAAGAGAATATTTCCAACAGGCATGGGCAGAGGCAATGGAACTCTATCGAAATGGGATACAAGAATTAAAGTTATCAAAGGAAACAGAAGAATATTTAAAAGAATTACAGAAAGAGTTTATGCCAGAAGATGTAAAGGTTGGAATCATTCAGATATGGTTAGATGAATTATCAGAAAACTATGTATGTAGTATGATGATTTATAAAGAAGCCTTTTCTCATGAGTTTGATACGCCAAAGGATTGGGAATTAAAGGAAATTAACAAGGTAATGAATCATAGCATTGTTGGTTGGGAAAAAGTATCTTCTCATAGATTTCCTAAGTATGGGACACAAAGAGGCTGGAAAAGAGTGACAGATGGGAATGGATTTCAGAAGTTATCCCAAGACACAAAATTGCCATTTCAGGAAATCAAAGGAAAAGTGAAATCAGAGGAATAAAAAAGTTTTTTCAGTCCTGTTTACAAATTCCGTTTACAAGGCTTTGTTTACCAAAATGAAAACGGTTTTGTTTACAGAAAAAGCAGTAATATATAGGGATTAGAGAGCTTGTAAACCATGTAAACAGGATTTTATGAAAAGAGTATTTGTAAACAAAACTGTGTAAACAGAGAAGGAAAGTTTTGAAGTGATTTGGATTAGGATAGAAGAATGATAGAAGGGAAGCCATTATCATGATACAGACATTTCAGGGAAAAGAACGATTGTATATAGGACAAATTTAGCCTCGCAGAGCGCCTTACTTCTGATACAATGTGTCAGAAGTAATAAGGCGTTACTTTTGACAAAAGTAACAAAATTAGAATGGCGAGGGATACAAGATAAGATTAGAAAAGAGGTGAGTGATTGGCAGCAAAAACAATTTCTTTTCCGAAAGGGAGAGGTCATCTTACTCATAATAACCGAGAATTTATCAGTAAAAATGTAGTGTCCGAACGAACCGGTTGGAATCGAATTTATCAAATGGAATCATTAGAGGCTGCTTATGAGAATTGTTTTGGAGAGGCACTTAGAAAGTATAATGCTGCACAAAAAAGAAAGGATCGACAAAAAGAAAATTATCAGAAGGAAGTAGAACAATCTGGAAATGGAGAAAAACTTTTTTATGAGAATATTGTGCAAATCGGGAAAAAGACAGATACACCAGTAGTAGATGAAAAAGGGAAACTGACAGAAGATGCAAAGGCTGCGATTAAAGTATTAGAACGATATGCAACAACATTTCAAGAACGGAATCCAAATTTATATTTATTTAATTGTGTATTACATCTTGATGAAGCAACTCCACATCTACATATTGATTATATTCCTGTGGCACATGGTTATAAAAAAGGAATGGAAACACGGAATAGTTTGACGAAAGCATTGCAGGAGATGGGATTTGCAAAGGCAGTAAGCAGGAAACAAAATGAAACAGTAGCATGGCAGGAAAGAGAGAGAGCTTTTCTAACAGAACTTTGTAGAGAACAAGGAATTGAAATAGAGGTTCTTGGAATACAAAGAGAGAATCTTTCTTTACCAGAGTATAAAGCTGCTATGAGGGAAGTGGAGGTATTGGAACAGAGGGCAGAAATATTAGACAGTCAAAAGGAAAGATTGGAACAACAAAAAGAGGATTTAGAGCAAAAGACAACAGAACTTCATGGGCAAGTACAAGAAATGGAAATGCAAAATCAAGAGCTATTAATACAAGCACAAGAACTTTCTAAACAGATAAAAGAATTAGAAACGAAAGAAAAGGTGAATCAAGGGATTTTTGAGAAACATGATTTAAGGGCTTCTGTTTTAAAGACTATTTCTAAAGAATTAGATGCTGAAATAAAAAAGAAAAAAAGCATAGCAGTTCCAATCAATTCATTATTTGGGAAAGAAGAATATGTGAAAGTAAAGAAAAATGATTGGGATACAATCATGGAGGCTTTTCATCGGGCAGTGTCAAGAAATTATTTACTAGAGAACTATGAAACAAAATTAGTTTATTTGGAAAAAAGAACGACCAATTTGATAGATCAGGTAGAAAAATTAAAACAATTTGTAACATTAAAAGGACTTGGAGAGGGATTTCAAGAATATTTAAAATCGCTTGCTCCCAAATCGTTGAAACAAAAATTAGAAGAAACTAAAAGAGAAGTAATGAAACAGAATCGCCAAAAAAAGATAAGACAACAAGATTTACAAAAGGAAGATACACATTGGCGATAGGAACTATAACGAAATGGAAAATGAAATAGTTTTCGTATTATTTGTATAAAGAAAAGGAAGGAAGAACATTTAAAAAGGTGATTTTTCCTCTTTTTCTTTTTTATCAGGAGTAAATTCAGCTATATCATTTAAAGTGAAATTGTCACCTAAAATATTTAGTATTATATTTAAGGTGTGAGTTGTAACGGATTGATTATTTTTTAGTCGTTGAATTTGGGAACGGCTGATACCATGTTTCTGATAGAGGCTATATTGACTGATACCATTTTCCTTTAAGGTTTGAAATAATTTGTCAAATGTAATCATAAGGTCTGTAATTGTTCTCCTTTATTGGGCTTAGAATTATAATCTTATTATGCCCCTATTATGGAGATGATTTATAGTTACCAAAAATAGAGATGGTAATATAAGAAGGGGGAAGAACTTTAACTATCAGTTATTCTTCCTTTTGTTGTTGGCTATCTGGTATAAACTCAGCAATATCATTAAGAGTAAAGCCTTCTCCTAAAATATTCAAAATTCGATTTAAAGTATGAGTGGTGACAGATTGATTTTTTTTTAATCGTTGAATCTGTGCTCTACTAACATCTCGATAGGTATATAGATTGTATTGACTAATGCCATTTTTCTTTAGGATTTGAAAAAGTTTGTCAAATTTTATCATAATTTGCGGTAGTTTTCTCCTTTTTTTCTCTTGATTCTATTTCATTATACTCTTATAATAGAGATGGTTTATAGTTACTAAAAATGGAGATTGTTGCGAAGAAGGAGAAAAGGCACATGAAAAAAGAAGAACTTGTAAGAAAGTTTTATATGCAAAAGGAAGAAGAAAAAGAGCTGTTTTTAGAAAAACTTATTTTTTGTAATTTTTCAGAGGAAAGAGATTTTGAAAATTATTTTAAAGTAGGGGAATTAGAAGAAAGTGAATTGTTTTGCTTAATAAGTTTTCTATATCATGAAGATTGTTTTTTTATGATGATGGAAATTTTAAATAATTATAAACAACATTTTCTTTCCGCTAGTGTTTTTGAATTAGAAGAATTTGATTTTTCAGAGAAACTTTTAAAAAGATGGGAAAGAATGGAAAAATCGCAGAAAATAAATGGGAAATGAAAAAGTGAGAGGCTTGAAAATAAGAATGAAAAAACAAGTATATATTACAATGAAAGAACATAAAAAGTGTCAAAAAGTTGTGAAGGCTTATGAAGAATTATATAAAGAGGAAGATACTATCGTACTGGATGCGGGAAAATATGGATTTGTAAAGTTACAATATTATAATAAAACGTATGGATTTGATAGTCTTGTCGCTTTTACAGATAGTGAGGAGTTATTTGATGATTTATGGAAAGATTGGTTAAACAGGCAGCTTTTAGCACTTTCAAAAGGAACACCAATGGCAGAAATGGAGTATGAAGAAATATTTCAGTGTTTACCAGCACAGATACAAGAGAAACTTATTAAAAAGAGGATTTATTTTGAGAAGCGGGCAAAGGGTAGAGTAAGTAAGAAAAAAGGATTATGGAAAAGACGAAAGGATAAATAAAAGAGAAAGAAATAACAGTATTAGATGATTTTTAATAAGCGATATGCTTTACAAGGTAATATGAGATAAGGAGTTAGCCAGTGACTAACTCCTTTAAAATACTTTTTTATGAAAATGAAACCTATCAATCATTCAAATGTAATTTTACCATGCTTTTTCTCAAATTCATTTACATGTTTTTTCATAAGAACTTCTAGTTCTCGATTGGCAGACCGAGCATTGTAATCAGCTACAAAACGAAACTTTTTTAGTAATTCGGGATCGGTTCTTAATGTGAATTTTGATAAATCAGACTGCATATATCATACCTCCATAAAATCAAATTGACTTTATTATAGCGTCTTAATGACGGCTAAAAGATAGCTTGGCGGCATGGTGACGGCTAAAAATTATCTTGTGATATTATAAGATTATTTTACCGTTTTTCTTTTCAAATTCTCGAATGTGTTTTCGTATTAAAGTTACTATTTCCTGATTAGCGGAACGGTCATTATATTTAGCAACAAAACGAAATTTTTTAAGTAACTCACTTTCGATTCGTAAGGTAAATTTGGACATTTGATAAGGCATTAAAAAATCCCTCCTTAAAAACTTTATTTGACACTATTATACTGTCAAAATGACGGCAAAATATGTATTGACGGCATAATGACGGCGTATTATAATAGTAAGAGATATTTTAATGGTGCATTAACAGATAGGAGGTCATAAAATGAGTGAATTTAGTGATATGTTCAGAAGGGTAAAATTAGATAAAATAATAGGTTATTTAATGTATGGAACAGAAGATTTTGAGATTGAAAACAAAGGAACATTTGAGGATAGAATTGAAGATGCTTTTGATAAGATTTTTGAATCATTAGAAAAAAGGTGTCCATTTATAAGTAGAGAAAATGAGGAATTACAAAATATAATCATGGAATTTTCCATAACTCATAATGAAGTTTATTTAGAAATAGGTATTTTACTTGGTATCCAGATGTATAAGAATTTAGAACAGCAAGATTTTGATTGGAATAATATACAGGCGATTATTAACAGGAATGTATCTGCTGAAGGAAAAAAGAATAGATAGATAAAGAAAAAATGGAGGAAATAAGAGAGGTAAATTAGATAGATTAGCAAAGTAGATAAAAATAAGAAAATAATTAAAAGAGTAGAAGCAGATAGTGCATGAATAGCATAATCTGCTTTTTTATTATATAAGAAAGGTGTTGGAAGGAAAAGTAATATTAAAATAGATTTTATATTTACTTTTATTGTAATAAAAACAATTATAAGAAATTTATAGTGAGAAGTCAAAAAAATAATTGAAAATAAAAAAGAATTGTGGTAATATCATAGATATGTTAGATTCTTATTAATGGAGAGAACAGAAATGAAAAAAGAGAGAATAAAAGTGAATTATAAGCCATTATGGAAAAAGATGATTGATGAAGATATATCCAAGAGCGAACTTAGAACAAAAACAGGGATTGCACCAAGTACCTTTACAAAAATGTCTAATAATGAATATGTGGCATTAGACGTATTGGTGCGAATCTGTGATGTTATGAATTGTGGTTTAGATGATATTATTGATATAGAAAAATCTTGATTTTTGGAATATATAGAATATGATATATTATTTCCAACTAAAAGAACATTTTGATATGGTTGAAAAAAGCATTTCATTAATAAAGTTAGAAATGAGTAAAATTAAGAGATTATAAAAGCGAAAAGAGATTGGCTACACACTGTGTAGCCAATGGAAGGGATTTCAGAAAAGGTATAAATTGTGAATAAAAGAAAAGTGTATGCAAATATGAATATTAGTTGTAATGTAATTTCTATCGGTGAGGTAAGCTGTTCCTATATTGGAAGTCTTGTGTTGGATGAAAATTTAGTGGCAACACTTACAATATTTGATGTTGAGATAGATTATTATAGGCATATTGAAAAATTTAAAGATTTTTGTATATGTGCTAAAGCCGAAAAAGTTTATTATACGTTAAAAGTTGATATAGTTTTATCTTCTTCATTTTCTTGTATTGAGATAGATAAAGATATAAAAAGCAAGGTTAAGTTAGGATATGGTATATCTGATATATTAGTTGGTTCAGAATATGCAATAGATCAAAATTTGGGTTTATCTTTTAATAGGTTTTCATTTCAAACAACAGATATATTTGAATTGATTGGAATGTATCCGTGCGAAATAGAAACTACAGATGAAAAATGGGAAGTTGGAACATCTAAAATGACTGGAAAAATATGTTCAATGAAGTTAGATAACGGCTATTCATGTTTTGTAACTCCTTTTATTTATAAAACGAATCAGGAATATATTTTTTCTATGCATGGAAAAATCGGATATGAGAGTGCTGAGTTAGTAGATATAGAAGAATTAAAAGTCAAAATTCACTTATTGATATTATTGTTTGAAATTTTAAGTGGAGAGTCAATATCTGTATTAAATATTGATGTAGAAAGAAATGATAAGATATTTGAATATATCGGGTTATGTAATTGCCAAAAATCAAAATTAAAAAATTTAAAGAATGGATTCCATACGAAATCATATTTATGAAAAAGTATTTTTAAATTAAGTGATTGGAATTATAATGAAAATAGAATCATAGAGATATTTCAGGATTTAGTAGAAACTAATTTATTGGCAATGGAAAGCTATAAACAAGTTTTGCTTGATGAGGAATTAGGAATTATGACATATAATAAGTTTCTTAAAATTATGCAAATGATTGAAGGAGTTATGCGTGATGCAGTTTTGGAGGTTGAGGAAATTGAATTTAATAAAAAGAAAGAGAATCTTTTGAGTAAGATAGAAAATGAAGAAGATAAAGATTTTGTTGTTACATATTGTAATAATGGGGTTAGTTTTAGAACTTGTTTGAAAGGTATTTCAAACGAATATATATGTTTATTATCAGGAATAGAAAAAGGATATAATAAAATATATAAGGATATTATTAATAAAATTATTAATGATAGAGATGTGTATACTCATGCTTCAAAGAAAAGTAAACCTGTTATGAGCGAGAACGAAATTGTGAAAGTTAATTGTTGTTATAAGATATTTTTTAGAATAAAAATATTGAATAAATTGGGAATAAAGGAAAGCTTAATTAGAAAACGATTGTTACATGATAATAGATTTGTATGTGCTTATAAAGAATTGTTTGGATTGTCTATTCTAAGGGATGATAATATTTATGACACAGGTGAATTTGATCAGAAAATGTGGGGGTATTCTTGAATTATAGTTTTGACAATGTAAAGTTTTGGACAAATTTTAACATAATTGTTTCATACATCAGAGATAATTGTGTTTGGAAGGGTCTGCTAAAAAAATTGATAAAAAACATTATCAGAATAAAGCTGAAATTTTATAGCATTTAGAATAAGATGATTTAGAGGCTCAAAAGGTAAATATATCTTTGACAGAAATAATGCCTATTATTGGGTTAGAATGGTTGTCAAAAAGCCTTTTATAAAAGAAAATTTGGTAAATTGTGATGTGGGAAATTAAATCTTAAAATGAGAACGGGCTACTTGATAATGCTGAACTTTATAAAAATTGTAATATGTCATAATTTTTTAGAAGCCCATTTCTTTGAAACACAAGATAATATTGTTGTTTGCTTTTATTATGATTATAATAAGTTGAATGAAAAACATGATGCTATAACAGGGAAAGAAGGTTTTGAATGAAGAATAACTGGAATAATCTTGAAATGGCAAAAAAACGTGACCATAAGATTATAATTACAGATGAGGCTATTAATAAAATTCCAAGAATAAAATATAGAGGTATTCCAGAAAGTGAATATGATAATCTTTGGGATTTGGCAAAAAATGTTTTAAAAATATCAAAAGAAGAAAATGATTCTAATGAAGTGGCAATAACATATAGCCTTGACAGTGTTAAACTGATTGAACAAGGTGAGAGATATATTGGTATTGCACTTGGTAGTGAACATGATGTAGATCCATTGAGTGATACAACGGCATATCACTTGATTTCTTCTACTGAGGAGTGTGTGGTAATTGTATTACATAACCATCCGTCATTGTCAGATTTTTCTTTGACAGATGTACAATTTTTATTAAGATATGATAATGTAAAAATGATGGTGGTTATAACAAATTTAGGGAGTATATCCTATTTGGTTAAAAATAAAAAATATAACTTGAAAAAGGCAATTATCCTTTTCAATGAATCGGTAGATAAAAATAATGAAGCAGAAAATTTAAAAGATTTACAAAATGCTGCGAATTATTTTTTGAAGAATAGTTACATGGTAGGTATAGATTATGATAATCGTTAGGAGGTGTACTTATGAATGAAGAACGTGTTATCTTAAGTGAAAGACCAGAAGATTTAAAAAAAGCAGTTGAATGGGGCAGAGAACAGCAGAAAAAAATTATGAATGAAAAAAATGAATGGCTTGCTGATGTACTCATGGAGAAAATGACACCATTGATATTGAAGAGAAAGACTTTAAAGTGACGTAAAAATCATATGGGTACAATTTGGGTACACCAGCTTTGAAACCATATAAATAAAAAGTAATGTAAAACATGATTTGTAGGGAACTGAGAAAAGTAGAAGGTTTAAAGACAATCAAAAACTTTATTGCTGAAGATAATGTAAATAAAGAATTAGAAGTGATATAAAATATTTACAGTCAGTTTGAGAAAATATAACAGTTTCCTTATATTGGAGCAGATCTGTTTAAACGTGTAAGTTTTAAAATAGATTATAAATATGTTGTGTGGGAGAATTATATTATACTTTATAGAGTAGGTAAAGAAGCAGTAGAAATTTATCGTGTGATAAATCAGTATCAGGATATTATGAGAATATTTAGATAAAATTTGATAGGAGATGATATATTATTAAAAATGTTATAAAAACATTAGGGTTTTACCTAAATGTATATTTTGTGTTGCATATACTATTATTAACTAATTTAGATTGATAATGAAATTTGTTATAATTATCTTAGGAGGAAAACAATGGATTCAATTTCATATCGAAAGTGGGATATTTGGATGAATATCGCTCTTTTACAACAGAAAAAAGAATATTCGGGATATTTTGAATGTGTCATAACTCCTACATTAATGGCACAACAAACAGTTGAGTTTTTGGAAGAAAATTATAATTTAAAAAATGGAGAAATTCATGAAAAAATAAATTCTTTTACTGATTATTCTCCACAATTTCTTTATAACGAAAGAGGAGAACTTTGTATTAAGTTGTATAATTCATTAAATCCAAATGAAATAGGTGAATTTTTAATAAAAAAAGTTCTAAAACAATTAAATGCTATTTCATTGTGTATGGATTTTACTTTGAATTGTAATAGAATTTCTTTTAAAAGTCTAAATCATACAACAATTTTCTATGCTATGAGAAAACCTTTAGGGCGTGGAATGTCTTTTGAAGTAGAGGAAAGAATAGCTGCAAAGGAAAAAATGAAAATAGATTATTCAATATTATTAAATACAAGAAACGAGCGAATACTTCTTGTAGCAAAACATTATTTAACTGGAATCAATCTTATGGATTAGAAGATCAGTTTCCAGGCTTAATAGAAGCAGCATTTATGCAATTTTATTTAGGATGTGAATGTGCTTGTAAAACACATAAAATTGAAGCTGCAAAGAAAGAGATTTCAAATATGTTCATTAAAAATAGCCGTAATCTTCAAATAATTGCACATCAAGTTTGGAGTGTAAGAAATAATTATTTTGGTCACAGTACAAAGATAGATCAAAATGCATCTATTGATTTTGAACAAGCAGTTAGTATTTCTAAACAAGTATTAGTTGCTCGCTATTTATGTAGATGTTTACTTGATGCTTTATTACAATCAACAACAAAATTAATTAGAGAAATTGGGTTTTATTCAAAAGGATATTCAGAAAATTTTAATGGTGATGTTAATGAATTGTCAAATAGATTTTATGTACAATTTAACAATAGAAAAGTAAAATTA
This sequence comes from uncultured Lachnospiraceae bacterium, assembly GCA_910585855.1. Lineage (GTDB taxonomy): Bacteria > Bacillota > Clostridia > Lachnospirales > Lachnospiraceae > MGBC114844. The sequence continues at coordinate 13,598 of CAJUGZ010000076.1, forward strand.
TATGAAAAAGGAATATATAAAGAATCAATAGATATATAAAGGTTACATTTATTCCTTGAAAATTTTTAAAATTAATATATTTAGTTTGTTATTATATTAGTTATTCGTATAAGTACCAATTCAAATAAAGAATTATAGAAATAGGATTTGGAGAAAATCAGAAAGATAATTGAAGAAATTATATGTAAGGTAGTTTCAGATATTAAGGAAATTGAGTTTAAGGATGAAAAAGAAAAGATTTTGAACAAGTAGAATAGAAAATGAAGAAGAGAAGTCTTTTATCATTAAATATTATAGTAATAGATGTGAAGGTACTATAATGACAAGAAGTGATAATATATTAAATATGCAAATTACAATAGCAAATACGATGAAACAAGAATGGAATATTGATTTTGGAAAAGATTCTATGCAACGGCTGTGAAAAGTCATGTAGAAAGCATTGCTCGAAGGAATAAGAATAAATTAGAAGTAAGAGAGGCGAGCTTAAAACGAAAAAATCCAAAATGTAAAGAAAAGAAATATCAAGCATATTGATATAATTTAGAATTTGATGATATTTGTTTAGATGGATTAACAGGATTAAAGATAAAAGTATTTAAAATAGCAGATAAAGAATGGATGTGTTTTATTTTGTAGAATAGAAATTCTAATAATATTACACATGATTATAATATTTTAATAGGATCTGCTGCTGCTGAGAATATAGTTACTATTTTGAATTCTTATAAAGAAACTTTTACTTGAAACAAACTATACGAATTCTGTTTTAGAAGCATTAATAGAGGAGCAATAGAAGCTATAAAAATGTTTCATTTCAAACGTGTAAGAAGGGAGATTATTGGATGAAAGCAACAAGTATTAACATCAATAAATCCATACAAGCAAATTCATTTTATTTGTTTGTTAAAAGATGAAAAAAATGGAAATATAGGATCATGGTTGAAGGAATAAGAAATAAGGTAGGAAATTTAAAAGATTAAAAAAAGCAGTTGAATGGGGCAGAGAACAGCAGAAAAAAATATGAATGAAAAAAATGAATGGCTTGCTGATGTACTCATGGAGAAAATGACACCATTGATATTGCAGAGAAAGACTTTAAAGTGACGTAAAAATCATCTGGGTACAATTTGGGTACAGCAGTTTTGAAATCATATAAATGAAAAATAAAAACGCATCAAAAAGATACGATTTTAAAATGAAAAGCAATGTAAAACATGATTTGTAGGGAACTGAAAAAAGAGTTCGAGTGATGAAATGGGTTTTAAGAAGCTAGTATTTATGCGGGTTACAAGCAAATTTATTTAGGTACTGGCAACGATTTGGCAACAAAGAACACGCCGAGTTCGAGTAAATAGTAAAATCGCTATAAAGCTAGAGTTTATCAGCTTTGTAGCGATTTTTATTTTGCGTTTGGGTACGATTTGGGTACAGATTTTTATTT